>CAJOID010000035.1 GCA_905234595.1 uncultured Lachnospiraceae bacterium
TGTTAAGCACGCCGCCAGCGTTCATCCTGAGCCAGGATCAAACTCTCGATATAAATTTAAGTTTGTCCGGTTACAAGACATTTCTGGCTTGTTTCCTTTGATTTACGTTTTTAAAGATTTTCTCGGAATTCGTCTAACCTCTATGTAAGCCCGAAAGAATCTCGTGAGAGATTCTTTCAAGACGTTACTGATTCTTAGCTACCGTTCTCCGGTAGCTTAGAAGAAGTTAGTCTTCATTTTCGAGGATCGCACTGCTGTTTGATCATCAAATTTCTTTGATAACTTTTTCAAGGTTCAGCGTCTTCAGACGCAACTACATTAAAATAACATCACTTTTTTGTTACGTCAAGGACTTTTTTTGAAGATTTTAAATTTTTTTTAAATCTTCGAGCGGAGAAGGAGGGATTTGAACCCTCGCGCCGGTATCCCGACCTACACCCTTAGCAGGGGCGCCTCTTCGGCCTCTTGAGTACTTCTCCGAATTAAAACAATAAATATATACAGTTAAAAGTTGCGCCGCCTTTAGAGGTGACGCAAGCATTATTATATCTGTGTGATTATAGTTTGTCAACGGATTTATCGGGAGAAATAAGACCGGGATCAGCCCTGCTTTGAATACAGATTATTGCCCTCGCAATCAATAACGACGATAACCGGGAAATCGGACACCTCCAGCTTGCGGACAGCTTCCGCTCCCAGATCATCATATGCTATTACTTCGGATGAAGTGATCGCTTTGGACAGCAAAGCCCCTGCTCCTCCTACGGCAGCAAAGTATACCGCTCCGTTACGGATAATGGCATCAATGACCTCGGGGGATCTCTTTCCTTTTCCGATCATACCCTTCAGCCCCAGATCCAGGAGTCTGGGAGTATATTTATCCATCCTGCTGGCCGTGGTCGGGCCCGCGCTCCCTATAACCCTGCCTTCCCTGGCAGGCGACGGTCCCATATAGTATATGGTATTGTCAGTCAGATCAAACGGAAGTGTTTCTCCTGCGTTTAACGCTTCGTCCATACGCTTGTGTGCCGCATCACGTGCAACATAAACCGTACCTGTTATATAACAATAATCTCCTGCATGCAGGCTTCTGGATATCTCTTCAGTTATGGGCGTTGATATATGCCTTTCCATATCTTCTCCGGATCGATTACAATATATAGAGTTTTAAAAAGAGTTTCTTCTATATATAGAAGAAACAGGATCAGAAATAAACATCCTATCAGATCAGAGCAGTGATGTGCCTGTTAACATGACAGCAGATATTGACTGCGACCGGCAGTCCCGCTATATGTGTCGGATAGGTATTCACATTGACTCCCAGTGCCGTCACACGGCCACCCAGGCCGCCCGGCCCGATGCCTGTTTCATTGATCGCCTCAAGCATCCTGGCTTCCAGATCCGCTACCCACGGAATATCCGAATGTTCTCCAATCGGCCGTGTGAGAGCCTGCTTGGACATCAGCGCACATTTCTCGAATGTACCTCCGATACCTACACCGACCACGATCGGCGGACAGGCATTAGGTCCGGCATCTCTGACCGCCGTCAAAATAGCATTCTCTATTCCGGCCATACCATCAGCCGGCTTAAGCATGAATACCCGGCTCATATTCTCCGATCCAAACCCTTTGGGGGCCAGCGTTATCTTCACCTTATCCCCCGGGACAACGGCGTAATGTATCACCGCCGGAGTATTATCCCCGGTATTGACTCTCTCGTACGGATCAGCCACTACGGATTTACGCAGGTATCCCCGCGTATACCCTGCGCGGACACCGGCATTAACAGCATCCTCTATAGCCCCTCCCGTAAGGTGTACATCCTGGCCGATCTCCAGAAAAACCACAGCCATCCCGGTATCCTGGCAGATAGGGATCATGTCCTCACCGGCGATCTTAAGGTTATCCTGTAACTGTCCCAGTATGCGCTTACCCAGTACAGTCTCCTCTTCCTCCGCCGCTCGGTCCAACGCAGTTATCATGTCATCACTGAGAGCATGATTCACCCCGATGCACATCTCTTCTATACGTTCGGATATGGTTGTAACAGATATCTCACGCATCCTGCCTGTCACCCCTGATCACACGGGCCGTTTCTTCAAGTTCATCCTGTGTGGGCTCCCCGGGATTCCAACCGATCTTCTGTCCGTCATCCTTATATCTGGGGATCAGATGCATATGAAAATGAAATACTGTCTGTCCGGCAACCTCACCATTGTTCTGAACTATATTGAATCCGTCGCATCCAAGTGCGGCTTTCATCTGAACCGCCATCTTACGTGCAAGCTTAAAGACCTCGCCGGCCTTCTCCTCCGGAAGTTCAAAGACGTCAGCATAATGATCTTTGGGAAGTATCAGTGCATGGCCTCTGGCCGCAGGTCCCAGATCGAGTATCACACGATACGAGGCGTCTTCGTACACTGTCTTCGAAGGGATCTCGCCTGCCGCTATCTTACAGAAAATACAGTCATCTTTCATATCGAACCTCCTATATGCCAAAAGGGAACAGCACATCAAGATTACGAAGCAGCTGATGTGATCCCTTCACTGTCATGTCTCCTCCCATGAATGCACGCTGAAAGGTCATTCTTCCGGAGACTATCTCGTTCATACAATCAACGGTCATCTGGAGTTCGACGTCATATCTCTCCACATCTCTGTAGAAGCAGTCCATCTCACCGTCTTTGACCGCCAGTGTCAGGGGCAGACCGTTGCCCATGGATATCTTATAGCAGCCGTCCATTCCTGCCTGAGGCTGGAAGACATGCTTAAAATCATTGATGAACTGGCTGTCTTCTTCCGTATCGTCGGAGCTCATCATCTCCCTGAAACGGGATGTCAGTTCCTGAATATCTTCCTTCTGGCGCTGAACATACATCTCATCGGCAGCCAGCTGCGATAACTGCTCCGATTCCTGAGGAGTAAGATCTATGTTCTTCGTTATGGATATCTTCTGCTTGACGGCATGATTGCTCGCAGGCAGTGACGGCATGTGCTGATTGATGGTTCTGTACAGACCTTCGGCCGTCCTCTCGATGATACTGATATAATCGGAATTATTCTCTATGACCGTGGAGTCCAGGATATATCCGCATACACCGTTACAGGGGATACCTCCGAGTATCTCCCAGGCTTCCGACAGATGCAGCTTGCCCTCACGCTCTCCATAAGTGGTAGCCATCACCACGGGGCACATATATATTTTGGAGATAAGCTCCTTATCGCCGAACAGCCAGCACGCATCAAGGAACTGCTGCATATATCCTCCGATACCATGCCACTCTACGGTCGTGGCCAGGATGACACCATCAGCATTCTTCAGCGTCTGAGGCAATGTCGTAATACTGTTCCTGAGTTCATACAGATGGTAGGTCTCGACATTGACTCTCAGTTCCTCCAGGACCTCCTGCATCTTACCTATACAGAACAGAGTGGGATCATCCATCATCCCCCTGCCGCCATAGTAAATATTGATCTGCATATGACCTCCAAAATGATTACTGTTTATACCTCGTAAGTATACCATATCTGAAGGCAAAACACACATCATGCAGCATCCCCGGAGATCAGGAAACATCCGCCGTGCGATAGCGCAGACAGTAATTCAGACTTCCGAATCTGATCTCATCCCCCACCTCAATGCTGCGCTGTTCATTGGGACTAAGCCGTATTCCGTTTAAGTACACCCCATTCGTGGAGTTAAGGTCAGACAGGACCAGATCGTTACCTATCTTTTCAACTCTGGCATGAAGTCTGCTGACAGAGGGATGATCGATGCAATGATCTACATATCCGGTCAGTTTACCTATGGTGCAAGGGAAGTGATCCAGGTCTATATGCTGTTTATTTCTGCGGTCAAGTGCATACAGTTTATAACTGTCCTGTGATCCCTTCTCGTCGAAAAACACGGTCTTACCGGATTCATCATCCCCGGGGCCATCGTTAAGGCAGTCCACCCGGGGTTTTCGTCCAACGGGAGTCACCGGCCGGGAAATAAACTCCTGCATATGAACTGCCGGTATAGATGAATACTCCGTAATGAAACCATTATCATCCGGCATTTCTTCTTTTTTATGTAATGAGCCGATACCTGCGGCTCTGATCCTTCTGCAGATCGCGATCACGGTTCCCATAACAGCCATCAAAGCCGAAACAGCCGCTCCGGCTATCAGGATCAGTTTTTCATCATCCTCAAGATACACAAACAGATAAGTCACCGCACAGGCAGCAATTCCCAGAATCCCACATATCGCCATGATGACCGGAGCGATCCGTGACACCGGCCCGGGATCTGCTGTTTCATTAACCGGCAGACCGGCCATATCCTGTCCGTTCATGTGCCCCATTCCTTCATAGACGGAGTCATAGATTGAATCTCTTTCGTCGGATTCCGTACCGGGATCCGAAACGGAAACCGTTCCGTGAGGATCCGTATCGCATACATCCTCCGCATCATAGCATGCCTCTGCCATCAAAACCGCGTCCCAGACATCCGCACCGCACTTCTCATATTGTTCGTACATCCTGTATATCAGATCGGAGGCCTCATTATCATCAGGGGATACCCTGTCCAGAAGATAGTCCATAAAGGTCTCTATTCCGGCCAATGATTCCGTCACTCCGGTAGAAATATTGTATAAAAACGAGTATCTGTTTCCTGAACAGTTGTAATAGATGAGATTCGGATCCAGGCATATCCTGCGTACATCAAGCAGATACCTGTCCACCTCCTCACACGAAGCCCTGATCGCATGAAACAGAGTCCGTATATCATCCATATCCAGATATCTGCTTCCATACATCTGCCTGAGAGTCAGTTTGGAAGTTATATCATAATAGTTGTACTCATTCCCGTCTATCGATCTGGCTTTGGATGGCAGCAGATACTCCATCCTCTGGCTTTCGAGCATTTTCTGCTGGTACCCCACCGCATTATCATCTTCGGTTTTACATATGACCATATAGTTATGATGCTGTTCCTTATAATATGTAATATCCATCTTCAACCTCCATCCAAAACTCTGCCAACAGATCTGAACAACCGAATCCTTTTGGTAAACGAATAGTTATCTGCATGTACCTCATCCGAAATACTCCAATTAGATGAAGGGATCATTCCTGCATGATACGAAAGCGGGTGCTTTACCGTAAGATAGGACGATACCACCACTTCGGAATCCGTAACCTCCCCCTGTGATTCCACTCTGCCGATTCCCATATATTTTATCCCGTACTGTTTTTTCATATGGGAATTCATCCACTCCGACTGTGCCTCAACGGATCTGATCCCGGATGCAGTCTGACTGGCCAGCATATAATTGTCCTGAAACAGCAGACAACGGTCGTACTCGAAATACCCGAGATATATGATCCAGACCAGGATAAAAACAACCCAGGGGACAACAAATGCCGCCTCGACCGTCATATAACCGTTACTTATATCTTTATCCGAAAACAATCGTTACCACCCCCATCCCTGCGGCTACAAAGGGGATAAACGGAACCCTGCTATGCAGTCCCAATCTGTGTGACATGAGCATGGCTCCGGCAAATACGCAGTTAAATATCAATGCACCGGCGACCATGTATATGCAACGTTCAAATCCCAATCCCAACCCGAGTTCGGCGATCAGAATCCCATCTCCAAGTCCGATCTTTCCTTCGGTAATTACAGACAAACCTATCAGCATGATTCCGGGAATAACCGACATCAGCAGATCCGCAATGTCATATTCCCCACGTTCGGAACAGACCAGAGAAATGACCGAATAGATAAGGACGACCGCAAATCCGCTCATTGGGATATGTTTTGACCGGATATCAAATATGCTCAGCACTATCAGGATCAGGATTCCCGTTACCATCCACCACAAACCGAACATGCTCCTCTCCCTCCCACTTCAGACAGATGGACCGCCTGTATATCTCTGCGTATCCCCGAACAATACAGATCACTGTGATATCTGTTTCCGTAATCGGTCACATATACGCTGCCAACACCTATACCGCCTCCGCACAGTTCACATACGTGATAGATCTCGCCATCCCTGTTACGAAGGCCACTGACAGATCCAGCAGCCACGCTTTTTGTACTCGGATTAAGATACCGGCACTCCAGATCGGTGTGATATACGGTCCCGGTCCGTGTTATATAAACTATAGGATCTTCATCTGTGGCGGGAGATGAACACGAGGCTCCGTCATATCCTACCCAGGCATGACCATAATATGAGGTTCCCAGCCTGTATGTCCTAATCCCCATATTTACCGGAAATTTCAGCCCGTATGTAACCGACAGTTTCACGATACCGCCGTCAGACATCACCGATGATCCCAGATAGCTGATACCGGCACGCCCTCCTTTGATACCGCCTCTGCGTTCTACCGTTTCACCCAGATGCCCCGATACCGATGTCATGGCATACACCGTTGATCCTATTCCTGCAGGGATCCCCTCACCCGTGCCATGCTCGATCGCATAGCCGTAGCTGCAGATCGAGTTACCTGTCTCATGCAGTGCCGCTGTGATCCTGCTCGATGTTTCAACCACCTGAATACCAAACAGTAGGTTGATCACACAGAGAATAAAAAACGGAACGATAAAGGCCGCTTCAACTGTCATGGATCCGGCGGCACCCGGCGAAACTCTCCTGTCTTTTGATCTGTTATCACATATCCTGTCATTTTTGTATCTTTCCTTGTCCGGAGTCCTTATGCTTTAATACGAGGTTAACAGGTTCCACAGGAGAGCCTCCCCGGATGCCGCCGTCACTTATGCGTAATAGTAGCCGCTTCGTCTTATCACCTCTGCATTGTGTCCATGGCCGGATCCCGTCACTATATCAACCAGGAAACTCTGCATACAGTAGTCCATTTTGAATGACCCGTTTCCCGCGGTCAGCCTCACATCCATCTCCATTATGTCCATGGATCTGGGCAGAACCCCCGAAAAGGATGTCATTATGAGCATTGTCTTAAGGTAGTCACCATATTTCGCACCGGGTTGTCCCGGATAACTCCTGATAGCACTTTTGGGATGGAACAGGCAGGAAATATCCGTATGCCAGGTTTCGAATGTCTTGACAACAGGGACTCCGTCCCCATCCAGAAGGATCCTTATATCCTGCAAAGATTCCACATATGCCCAGGCAAGCAGAATGGCCCATTTAACCGGTTCCGCCAGTTCGGGACACATGATGACCGCGGTCAGAGACAACGCGAGAGCCTCAGCTTCAGCCATCCTCCCCCCGTCTGTACAAAGATAGGCAAAATTGGCCCCCTCTCTCCATAATGAAAGGGTTCTGCACACGGCTTCCAGATTATCCCAGTCGGATTCATTGCCTTTGATCACATACTCAATTTCATATGACAGCAGCGACCCTTCTTTTAAATGGTTGTAGTATCCGCATTTATCAAACAGGTATTCATCATATGTGAGAGGTCCGGCACTTCGTCCCAGGCTTCTTTCTTCTTCACTTATCCCGTATCCTGATATAAGAGATCTGTGTGACAGGTAATCCGAAAGCTCCGTCCTGGTGCGGGATATGGACGCGGTATCATCCAATACCATCCCCAGTATCCCTGCATTCCGAATGGATTCAACATTATCGGCGGGATTATTGAGCGGGATCTCTTCAAGTTCTCCTTCCTCATTTTCGACAGTAGGAAGTCCGATCGAATCTATTTCCCCCCGGACCTCTGCTCTTCGTGCCCCGGTGTCATAATCGAACCCGCTCCCGGCCAGTTCCGATGTCAGGTCATCTATTCCGCTGATAAGCATACCTTTAAGAGTAGTATCCATATAATCAGCGACTTGTCTGCGTACCGCTTCCGCGTTATTATCCGTAGCCAATGCGTATTCCGGAATATCGACACTGGTCAGTTTCATCTCAAGCAGATCTCTGGACATGACCGGTGTGGATCCATCGAGATTCTCGGTAAGATAATGTGCAAGTCTCGCCCTTACCGCTTCAATCCCTCCGGCTCCTCCACAGTAAGTCGTATCCACAAACAGCAGATCGTATTGCTCAAACAGTTCCTTATTAAACTCCGACAGGACCGAATTGATGCTGATATCTGCCGCGCACAATGCATGCAGTCTCGTAGCATTGATCCTTGCACCCTCAACGAGGGTGAGGATCAATGATAACAAAACCGCTAATGTAAGAGATAAATATACTGTCAGGTATCCTTTTTTCATGACATAACGGCATCTGAATCCGAAGAAATCTTATTCATGATCGTTTCAACTATCGCTCTGATCTGTTTTTTGAAAATAAGGACCAGTCCGATCAAAACCACGATGATGAGTATCACTTCAACGGTTCCCATTCCGTCTTCCATCGAAGCCAGGTCAGCCGGCCCGTATAACCCTTCGGTTTTTTCCTCCATCCTTTCCTTTATTGTTTGAAATGTGTTCATAATCTTCTCTTTCATGATTCCCTCCTTTTTATGATGAAAAAGACATATATGCCGGCACCATGATTATGATCATGACTACCGTAAGCATCATCACCATCGGCAGCAGAAGTTTAGTCGATGCCTCTTCACCCAGCTTTCTTGCTTCATTCTTACGCAGCGAAAAAGCATCTTCCGACTCCTCTTTAAGCATCGCGATCAGATTAGTGCTTCCTTTTTTCATGTTCTGTATCAGCAATGCTCCGAATCTCATGTATTCTCTGGTTCCGCACCTTTTTGCGAAATGTTCTATCGCTTCCGACTCGGATATCCCCACTTCCAGCTCATGAGCTGTTATCAACAGTTCCCTGTCCAGATATGTGCGTTCCTTCATTTCCGTTCCACCGGCTTTATGCCCAAGTCTGATAAGACAGTTCCTCACACTCATCCCGGCGCCCATATAAAGCGTCAGCTGCGAGACAAATGCCGGATAATCGATCAGCAGGTCCCTTGATCGCTTCTTAATCCTGCTGTTTACTTCCGATTCCTTAAAAGGGATAAGCATCACCATGATAATGATCACGCCCATCAGCATCATGGGGCTGATGTCGTCTATCTCCTCCGACCAGATGATCTCTCCAAATGATATAGCCGGGGGAAGAGTCATTCTGTCAGATGATTCACTGGCTCTGTCCGCATCGGATATGGCTTCCTCCAGTTCCTCCGCCATCGCAGCCTCCGGAGTAAGCTCTCTCGGGCATATCTGCAGATCTCTGACTATGTACCAATGATCTTTTCTATATGAACAATCGCCGGTCACCGTTACCATTCTTGGTTCGGTAAGTTCTTCGTTGTGAACTATCCCGTCATAGTCCAGCAGTTCGTAATCGCTGCTTTCCCAGCTGATCGAAAAGGGATATCCCTCCACGGATCTGGGGAAGATGAGCGGATATATGATATGATCCGGCCTGTCGTTATCACCCAGGATCAGATCGTCTGCTTTATCAGACATTTCTTTATACAATTCATCCGCCTGTTCATATGAATACACCTGCGCCGGTACGCTTATCTGAAGCGGAATCTCCCGGAACGAATCATCCACTGCAATCCCGGCGGACAGATCCGCATCTACATTCATACCTCCGTACGTATTCCTGTAGATTACATCTCCGTCCTGCAGAATATGCTGATCCAAAGCCATCCACGATACCGCCAGGCATATCACTGCACCCACGCCCATGATCAGCATGGCTGTAGATATGATCTCTATGCGATAAGCCGCGATGCGTCGGTCAGGTGCATCTCCGGGATACAGTGTCTGCAAGTTATTTTGAAGTTTGCGATCTCTCATGCCTGATGCAGCCGTCCTACCACGCCCGTTAAGTCCCCGGCTGAATATCTTATCCCACCACGTATAGATTTGAACGGCCGGAGCCAGAAAGACTCTTGAATAGCCGGTCTCTACCTGCGGCAAACTGGGCTTTGATATTTTTGCACACAGCCAAAGCACTATGAGAACGACCAGAATAAAGATATATAAAGCGATCATCCTACTTCTCCTAACTTGCAAATCAGATGCGTATATCAACTAATCTCTGAGAGATCAGGTACGCCGAAACATATATGAGCAGGCAGACAGTCATAATTGCTATACCCGCCACGTTATGATACAGATCATCAAAGAATCCGGCCGAAGATATATCCATATACAGGATCATGAAAAATGGAACCAGGCTCATTACATTTGACTCCATCCGTCTGGAACTGATCATGACCGAAATCTCCTGTTCGACATCTGCTTTCTGATCGATCATCTCCGCTGTCATCTCTATGGTTTCGGTAAGATTTCCACCGCTCCTCTTGGCTATCGCGAAGACTTCTCCAAACTGTCTGATATCATCCACACCGCTTCTCGAACCCAGGTCCAGAAGCATCTGCTCCAGGACGAGATTGTTATCCAGACCACGCCTTATATGATCAAGTTCCCTGACTATGATCCCTCTGCTCCCATATAAAAGAGTCATATCCCTCCAGGCTTCCCGAAACGAATTCTCTATCGAGTACCCGGCTTTCTGATTCGCTGATATCGAGGACACCGCATCTTTGAACTGAAGTGCCAGTTCAGCCCGTCTTTTGCGTCCGTAATCCTTTCTCCTGTATCCGAGAAAAAATGGAAGAAATGCCGTAAGTCCTATTGATACGATCAGTGAATCGTAAAAGAAATGACCTATCGCCCATGCCAGTATCAGCCCGATAAGCAGATTCAGGATAAGCTCCGATAACGTGAATCTGTAGTTTTTATAATCAATCTTCTTTTTTTCAACTTCGGA
The DNA here is from genome assembly GCA_905234595.1 of uncultured Lachnospiraceae bacterium. Taxonomy (GTDB): domain Bacteria; phylum Bacillota; class Clostridia; order Lachnospirales; family Lachnospiraceae; genus XBB2008. The sequence continues at coordinate 10,730 of CAJOID010000035.1, forward strand.
TGCCTGCTGCATAGAGCTTATCCGTGCAGATAAGTTCGTTTTCTTTGATGAGTTCTCCGATGATCCTGCCCTGTTCACTGACTCCTGTCTCCTTAAACCTGTATAATATGTTTCTCCCTATTTCATCTGTTCCGTTGTCTATGATCTCGGTGATCTCCAGTACTCTTCTGGATCGGTCTCTGAGTCTGCCCAGATGTATCACCAGGTCTATCCCGGATGCTATCTGCCGGCGGATCGCTCCCAAAGGGAGTTCCATGCCCATCAGGATCATGTTTTCCAATCTTGAGAGCATATCCTTACAGCTGTTCGCATGTCCCGTTGACATGGATCCGTCATGCCCCGTGTTCATAGCCTGCATCATGTCGAATGCCTCGCCGCCCCTGACTTCACCTACGATCACTCTGTCGGGACGCATGCGCAGACTGGATTTGATCAGATCTCTTATCGATATCTCCCGGCAGCCTTCGACATTGGCATTCCGGGTCTCCAGCTTGACCAGATTCGGCAGATCCAGTATCTGCAGTTCTGCATTATCCTCGATGGTGATGATCCTTTCATCTCTCGGGATATAGGCAGACAGAGCATTAAGAAAGGTGGTCTTACCTGATCCGGTACCTCCGCTGATGAATATGTTGTATCTGGCCTTTACCAGATCAGCCAATTCTCCGGCTGTTTCTGCCCGGAGAGATCCGAATCTTATCAGATCCTCCATGGAGATCGGTTTATCGGGGAATCTCCGGATCGTTACGATCGGACCATTCAGCGCAACAGGCGCAAGGACTATGTTTACCCGGGAACCGTTTTCAAGTCTGGCATCAACTATCGGATTGGCTTCATTTACCACACGATTGCATCCGGATACGATCTGCTGGATCACGTCTTCAAGCTTCTCCCTGCTCTCAAATTGCATGGGATACCGCATAAGCTTCCCTGATTTTTCGATAAATATGGTTTCCGGTCCGTTTATCATGATCTCCGTGACGGTCGAGTCATCCACCAGTTCCTGAAGAATGTCCAGTTTTCGAAGAGCATGGAACAGTTTCTTCCGCAGCAATTCTCTGTCGGATACATTCAGTTTTCTCACCCTGGAGTCCGATATGATCATCCCGTCTATCAGCTCATACAGTTCCTCATCGCTCGTGTCTTTTGAATAGTCGATCCTGTCTATCAGTGCATTCTGAAGTTCCTTTTTTAAGTCCGTTATGTCATTCACCATCGTTTTCCACCCCGTACAGGTCTTCATTTATCACCGCTTTTACATATCCTCCCAGCTCACTGTGCGTCAGCATGTCAGGCCTGGATGGAATATCACTGAACTCAGGCAGCCGGAACTTCAGTGTCTTGCCGACTATATCCGCTCTGGAATGCTCCACCATCCATCTCTCGTATTGGGCCAGTTTGGCGGCTGATATGCTGTCATCCCTGACAAGCGTATATATCCGGTCACAATACTCCATAACCTCCAGTACACCGCTCATCGAGTCCGTCAGATCAAGTATCAGATATTCATAGTCCGTAGCCAGTTCCATGGCCTTCATGAGTTCCACCCACCTCTGCCCGTTACGGTCATATGTGTCGTAATAAGCTTCGGCCGGCGGTAACACATCCAGGTCTCCCACTCTGTGAACCAGAAGAGGGATCCGGAGTGACAGCTTGTCCTGCTCACAATCGAAGTAATACAGAAGATCGGTAACATCACTCTTAAATTCCGAATTGAGCCATCCGGACAATCCCGAGAAGTTCTCAAAGTTCATATACAAGCACTTGTGTTCAGCCCCCAGCAGCTGTCCAAGCGACATTGCAAAAGTGGTCTGCAGACATCTTCGTATCGGAGAATAAATACCGATAACCTTCCACGGACAGGAACGAAGCCGCTGTACGGAGGAGTCATGTACACTATCCGGAAGAACCTTCAGCACCGATTCCATCAGGTCTTCACGACTTTGAAACCTGTTGATAAGTATTGCCTTCTCCTCTACGAAGTCCGGGTTTTCCCTCAGCAGTATAAGAGTCACCGGAAGCGCCTGCATAAGATCGGAATCATAAGCTGATTCACTGATGATCGCGGTACCGACATCATGCGCCGCCACATATTCACACAACGCCGAACTGCTGGTAAAAGTCGTTATATTGAATTGCCCGTACAGTGCCTGATCCAAAGCACCGCTCAGATTCAACGCATAGTTGGAATCCAGATCACATACGGCAATAGTCCTGTAATTCATGATTTCCAAAAACCTCCAAAATAAACTGCTGTTCCGATCAGAACCGGGATCGAAAAATGTATCTGATGATCCCTGATCGTACCTCCTGCCATCGAGGCAGGCTTATCGTAGACTATCAATCTGCCCCCGGCCGATACAGCCTCTATATAGGCTTTCATCACTCGCAGCCGTTCATGCAGTGTACCGGCAGCTATCATTTTCACAAGGCCTATACATGCCCCTGCGGCAAAGGACATGAACACTGTGATCAAAGAATCTGCAAAGGGCATATATGCGGGCAGTATCATGATCAGCTTGATATCTCCGGCTCCCAATGTCCCTATCATGAAAAGCGGATAAAGCAGGATCATGATCCCGAAGCTTCCTGCTATGGCGATCAGGGCTTCATCAACGGATCTGTGGCTTATGATCCAAAGCTGAGATATCAGCATCCCGAAACATGTGACTTCTCTCGGGATCCGCCCGCTATACACATCGCAAACTGCAGCGACAGAGAGTATAACGAGACACAAAAACAAAACATTTCCTTTCAGGTTATAAAAACTATTGATCGTGGACCTGATGTTACTGGTCCTTCTGACCGGTCATGGAAGTAACCGGAAAGATGTGTACCTGTCAGTACACGTATTCTCGATGCGACGCATCGAATCGGTGTGAAATGCATCATACACGGACGTTTGTCGATTTGCAACCCCTTTTTATAAAAAAGTGGTCTGACATGTATGATTTGTAAAAATCTTACAAAAGCCGGGATCACAAGCCCCATACAAAAAGCCCCAAACACTGAAATCCACAGCGTTTGGAGCCTGTCAAACAGGTTAAAAACCCGACTTCCCTTTTCTTAACTAATTAGAAAATGCGTCATACAGCGCCACATGATCATAGATGCATCGCCATGAACTCCAGGCATCTGCCGTCACGCATATGTATCTTTTGCCTTCGTTCGATATCTGGTAACTGGCTCCGCAGCAGCCGCTCTCTTTGACATATCCCGTCTTGGCACAGATAACCTCTCCGTGCGTATCCTTATCCTCTATCCTGCGCAGGAACCAGTTCGATATCTCTATACCATCGGGGTGCTCTGTGGTTTTCGATGTGGTATATATGTGAGCACTCATGACCTCTTTGGCCAGGTCGTTCTCCACTGCCGCCTTCATGATCATCGCCATGTCGGTCAGCGTACAGTAGTGGTCATCATCATATATTCCCACACAGTTCGTGAAATGAGCCGTATCAGACAGACCGAGTTCTTCGAGTTTGTCATTCATCATATCCACGAACCGCTCTTCACTGCCGGCCGTATACTCTGCAAGTGCCAGAGCGGCGTCGGCTCCGGAAGGAAGTATCGTACCGTACATGAGATCCCTGACCGTCACGCTTTCGCCCAATTCAAATCCCACGCTCGAGCAGTCATGGCTGTATGCAAAATCAGTGATGGATATGTCTATCTTGAAGCGGTCGTCCAGGTCGGTGATATGCTCTGCCGCCACGAGTACGGTCAGTATCTTAGTCATGGATGCAGGATATATCCGCGTGTTGCCGTCCCGTGAAGCCAGCACGGTACCGTCATCCGCATCGATCAGCACCGCATATGTGCTCATGACATCTTCGGAGGGTGCTGCCGCATCATCTGCTCCCGTCACATCGTATCCGGTGAAGAACTTCTCTTTTTCCTCGGAATACACTTCCGCATACGGTCCGTATTCCGTATCTGCATATTGGGGTTCTTCAGCGGATTCTTCCGGTTCTTCATCAGCCGGTTCACTCTCATCGGGAACCGGTTCCTGTTCGATGACTTCAACCTCCGCAATATCCCCTGAGGGGCCCGTATTATGCATGTGAATCAGTATGCCGGCCACGACAGCTGCGATCGTCAGCGGGATCACGCATGCCAGATACGGCATCAGCCTTCTTAAACGCAGCTGCCTGTCTTTTGCTCTGCGCATGGCTATAAGCCGGGCTTCCCGCTCGGAGCGTATCCCGGCTTCGGACTCATATCTGTCCAAAACTTCATCTTCTGTATCGTTATTCATTTATTGCCAAGAGCAATCACGTACTCATATATTACGCAGACGCTCTGTTATCTCCTTTACGGTATCTGCCACCCGGTCAACTTCATCGGGTGTATTGCTGTCAGACAGCGTGAATCTGACCGATCCGCGGGCTTCGGATTCACTCCGGCCTATTGCTGTCAGTACATGGGACGGGGCTATGGCACCGGTCGAACAGGCCGAACCGCCGGATGCACATATCCCGGCCTGATCCAGCATGATCAGCAGGGTCTCACCTTCTATTCCCTCGAACGAAATATTCACATTTCCCGGCAGTCTGGTGTCCTGAGCACCGTTTAATCTGCTTCCGGGGATCTCATTTAACAGTCTCTCTGTAAGCCTGTCTCGAAGCTTCACGGTCACTTCCCCGGATCGCTGCATGCTTTCTCCGGCGATACGCATCGCTTCACCGAATCCGACTATCCCGGGAACATTCAGCGTTCCTGCCCGTCTGCCTCTTTCCTGAGCTCCGCCGTGAATGAAAGGATACACCGAAATCCCCTTACGGACATACAGCATCCCCACTCCCTTGGGCCCTCCAAGCTTGTGTGCTGATGCTGACATCATATCCACATGCAGATTCATAAGGTCTATCGGGATATGCCCCACGGCCTGTACCGCATCGGTATGGAACAGCACCTGTTTCTCACGTGCGGCTTCCCCAATCTCAGCAATGGGTTCTATAGTACCGATCTCGTTATTGGCGTACATGACCGAGATCAGAACGGTTTCCGGACATACTGCCTCTCTCACCTGCGCCGGGTCCACAAGTCCGGTTTCGGATACAGGCAGATAAGTCACCCTCACTCCCAGGCGTTCCAGCCTCCTGCACGTGTTCATCACGGCATGGTGCTCGATCCGGGATGTAATGATATGACAATCCTTAAATCCCCGGGCCTCACACACGGAAAACAACGCCCAGTTATCCGATTCGCTTCCTCCCGATGTGAAGTATATCTCTTCGGGCCGGGCTCCCAGCACAGAAGCCGTCCGGGTCCTGGCCAAACTGACAGCCTTTGCAGCGGATGCGGCAAGTCGGTATATCGCCGACGGATTACCGTATTGATCATCCATGTACGGCTTCATGACCTCCTGCACTTCGGGATGCACCGGAGTGGTTGCGGCGTGATCCATGTATATGATCGTATCGCTCATACTCATAACAACATATCCAATGCAGATTTTTCGGTATCGTCGGGCATACCGTAGAGGACACCCCTGCTGCCGGTCGCAATATAGAACCGCCCATATACACGTGGGTCTCCTTCAATACTGTTGATGTCACCGAATCTCTGGTATCTGCTGTTCAGTTTCACATATGATCCGCCTTCATCCACGGTCCTGTAGAAACCATAGCTTCCCGACAGTGTACCGGCCAGATATATGGCTTTGGGATCATTATAATAATCAGCTCCGGGTGCTCCCAGCCCCAGACCTATGCGGTATACGGCATCTCCCTGTTCACTGAGCCTGTATACATGAACACGCATCTTGTCAGGTTCAAAGGTTATCTTCCAGAGTCCTCCGGCTCCGACAGCGACATAGAATACGCCCGTACATCCCGAATCTCCGCGTATCTCGACCCTGTTCGCACAGTCTATCTTGGCAAAATCCACTGTCGGGAACACCTCCGGAGTAGTGATCTGCTTGAATGTTTCTCCGCTGTCAGTACTGATATAGAACTCCGACCGGTCTCCGAATCCGTAGAAATAGCGGCTGTCGGTCCTGTCCGCATATACCTTCATGCCTCCGCTCAGCACATGCGCACCATCAGCCCCGGTAACAGTCACCATATCAAATGATTCGCCGCCATCATGACTGACAATGACTCTGTTGACAGGCAGATCGATACCGTCCGCCACCGACCATACCAGATGTCCGGCATCCGCAGACAGTGCGACCCATCCGCTGTTCACATTCGGTTTCTCTATGGTTCTGAAAGCACTGTCCAGATCATCGCATAAGCCATAAGGCAGAGGGATACGGTCAAAACTTCGTCCCCCGTCGTGAGAGATGATGAGTCCGCCACGGGTCTCACCTGTCCAGTTCCCCCTCGGGGTAACCACTACAGTGTCGGGATCCGTATCGGAATAATCGGCATTGATACATGTAATATATCTGTTGCCTCTGTCATCGGCAAAAGAATTATCACACTGCTTATCCAGATCCGTAAATGCAAATCCCCCCAGATCACCGAGGATATCTATAAGTACTGTATCCCCAGCCGGAGGAGCATATACATTCAGGTGAACGGTTTCTTCCAGGCCGGTGCACTCGTCATGAAAGCTGACCGTATCTGCCAGTACATCATCCGTCCTGAACACTCCCGTGCCCGTATTAAACCATGCTTCATGCTCATTATGAGGATCAAGCTTCAGATCGGTCAGCCAGTGGATCAGATTACGTCCGCCGTTGTACTCGGGCTTCATGTATGAGGTCCCAAACTCCATGACTCCGGTGTCCAGACCGTGGAGAATGCACTCCCAGGTATTGCCATAGTCGAGAGACCTGTATATACGGTCACCGTCATTACTGCATATGGTCGAAGCGATCAGCAGCCCGGGAGTCTGTATGCCGGCACTGATCCCGCTGAATCCGTATTCAAGCAAGCCTCCGGCAGTTTCGGTCGCGCCGGGAGTGATCTCTTCGGGTGTGAGTGTATCCCAGTCATATCTGTATATCCTCCCACCGATACACGAGCCTCCGTCACAGCTGTATCCAAGTTCACGGATATATGCATTCCGTCCCATGACAGAGTATGTCACGTAGAGGTACTTATCATCCATGGCATATCTCTGTGCCACATGGCCCGACATGGGCACACCTTCGATCTCGGTATCATCCGGTCCGGGGAGCGTAACAAATTCATTATCGGCATCCGAGAAGACATACAGGCTGTGTCCTCTGAGTTTATCGGATACGGCAGTTGTTACTCCGGCACCTGCTGCGAACATCACTTTACCGTCGGGACTCACCCCTGCGAATGTCGTATATTCCTCCGGGAAGGAATCCATATGTGTCCAATGTTCACCCCTGTCACCGGTTATCCACAGCCCTTCTGTCTGACTTGCAAAATAAAGGTTCTCGGGATCATCCCTGTCCACAACCAGACGTAATCCCGTTCCGCGTCCGCCCAGATTGCCATGAACCATCATGGGCATCTCATAGTATCTGAAACTCAGCCCCCTGTCATGAGAGACCGCAAATACACCATGAGGATTGCCATATACACCGCAGGCGATATACAGGTAATCGGGATCAACGGGATCAAGTGCCAGAGCGATCGGATATGTCTCCGACAGATCGTTCATCGAGACATGATCGATCAGACTGTACCAGCGTCCGGCCTCACGGTCATACCCGTATGTACCGCCTATATCGGTACGTATATAAAGCAGGGAGGGATCCTTTTCGTGAAAAACGAATCCGGTCACATATCCGCCGCCCGGGATAGGGCAATTCCGATAGATATACTTCTCTGTTTCCATACAGCCTTTCTCATTGGAAAGGCCTGTCACCAGACGTCATAAGAAGCGTCCGACAACAGGCCCGCAAATCAGTTCTGAAACAAACTGTACCACATCCCTTGTGGTTTAACTCGCAGATTGATTATATCATTTGTGACCGGGTGAGTAAAGGTTAATTGATAGGCACAGAGGGCTACCTCCGATACTTTTAACAGTTTGGAAACATTTTGTACATATTCTGTTCCATACTTACGATCTCCCAGAAGCGGCATGCCGGCATGGGACATCTGAACACGGATCTGATGATGTCTGCCGGTTATCAGGCGGATATCGGCAATAGCGATGTGTACGCTTCCGTCGTTAACCGGAACATCACGGGTACAGATCAGTGTGTACTCCAGTTTTGCGCTTTTTGCTTCTTTATGGGCAGGTGTGACTATGCTTGAATAATTAAGTTTTTTATCGTGATAGATATGATCCGTCAGGATGACGGGACTGCCTCCGTCCGGACCGGCAGCGGACTCCGGTACGGTACCTCCCTCATGATCGGGCATTACCCCTGCATAATATCTTTTCTCTATACCGCCGGAACGCAGCTGCTCTGCCAGATGTGCCGCAGTCTTTGCATCTCTGGCCATCAGAACGATACCTTCTACCGGCTGGTCGAGACGGTTGATCATACCTACAAAAGGACGTTTCGAAGTGCGGGTTTCTCCGCGGAGATAATCCTCGGTCATGCTGACAACATCAGACTGCGATATACTCGCAGTCTGACTGGGTATGCCTGCAGGTTTATGCACGGCCAGGATGTACTTATCCTCATATACTGTATCGAGCACCCCAAACCTCCCGCAGACTGCTGTCTCTTATATCTTAAAGCGGTATCCGACGCCCCAGATAGTCTCGATATACTGGGGGTTGGAGGAGTCGGCTTCAACTTTTTCGCGGATCTTCTTGATATGGACGGTCACCGTTGCGATATCTCCGATGGACTCCATTCCCCATATCTCCCTGAACAGCTCATCCTTGGTATAGACATGGTTCGGATTCTCTGCCAGAAAAGTAAGCAGATCGAATTCCTTGGTAGTGAAATTCTTCTCCTCGCCGTTTATATAGACACGTCTCGCAGTCTTATCGATCTTCAGTCCTCTGATCTCAATGATATCATTCGGCTTGCTTCCGCTACCGACCAGACGGTCATAACGAGCCATATGTGCCTTCACTCTGGCTACGAGTTCAGACGGGCTGAAAGGCTTGGTCAGGTAATCGTCGGCGCCAAGCCCCAGTCCTCTGATCTTATCTATATCATCTTTTTTGGCGGAAACGATGATGATAGGTATATCCTTGCTGTCCCGGATCTGCTTACAGATCTCAAACCCGTCCACTCCGGGAAGCATCAGGTCCAGTATGATCAGCGCATAGTCGCCTTCAAGCGCTTCGCGCAGACCGTCTTCTCCGTTATTCTCAATATGAACCTCGAAATCGGACAGTTCCAGGTAATCTTTCTCAAGATCGGCTATCTCCTGCTCATCCTCAACTATCAGTATCCTGCTCATATGTGTTCCTCGTCTTTCTAGTCATGCTCGGCGGCCGCTTCATCCGGTTCTTCGGGTTCAATGTACTTCCTCAGCACAAAATGGATGCATGTACCTTCACCCTCTTTACTCGTGGCCCATATATAACCGCCATGATCTTCTATTATCTTTTTGACTATCGACAGACCTATGCCGCTACCTCCCTGAGACGAATTGCGCGACGAGTCGGTCCGATAGAATCTCTCAAATATCCTTGCCAGGTCTTTGGGTGCTATGCCCTTGCCGTTATCCTCAATCTCAATCCTGACCGAGTCAACCTCATCCAGAATCCGTATGTCTATAACTCCATCCGGTTTGTCTATATATTTCACCGAGTTGCTGATGATGTTGTTGATGACCCTCTTCATCTGCTCCGGATCCGCGATGATCATCGTGTCGGGAGCGGTTATGTTTGAGTAGTTGAGCCGTATATTGCGGCTGTCCAGGTCAAGTCCGACTTCCTCTACACAGTCACCGAAATAATCCGCGATATTAAGCCTGTGGAAATCATACGGTATGCGGTTCGTGTCAATACCCGCATACAGAGTCAGCTCATTAATGAGCTTATCCATATCATTCGCCTTGTTATAGATGGTCCTGATATAACGGTCCATCTTCTCGGGCGTATCGGCTACTCCGTCCATTATGCCTTCAACATATCCTTTGACGGATGTGATGGGCGTCTTAAGGTCATGGGAGATGTTGCTTATCAGCTCACGGTTGGCATGCTCATGTTCCATCATCTCATCCTGCGACTCCTTGAGTCTCAGGCGCATATCCTCATAATTGCGGTACATCGTATAAATCTCGCCCTTATCACTGTACTGCTCCGGATCGAGCTGATAGTTCAGATCTCCTTCGGCGACTTTCTGCAGAGCAATGTTCAACTGTGAAACCGGATCCAGAAATCCTCTCCACATCCAGCCTGTCAGAAACAGCGCCGTGATAAACAGTATAATGAGTATGGTGACCATCAGTGCCGCTATCAGCGTCGGAGGGACAACACTGTTGATCTCATGCATAATGTCTCCCGGCGGTATCAGGCCGGACTGAGCTGCATTGTGAGCCTTGATCGCGTATGATCCGACGATCATAAAAGCGACCGCAGCCAGGAATAATGGCAATATGATGATCGCACAAAATGCTGCGATAAGGCGTGTTCTGATCTTCATACGTTCAGTTTATCACAATTACCGTCGTATAATGATTAAGAGAAAGTAAAATATGTCTAAATAAGTGTTAAGCAAGTTGACAGGAATACTCCGTTAACGTATAATTTCAGTAATCATTACTGATTTTATTCGAGGGAAGATAAAAAGTCGGCTTATGGCACTTAAATATTCCAGACAAAGGGAAGCGATAAAAGAATTTATGATGAGCCGGAAGGATCATCCTACGGCTGATTCCGTCTATATGCATATCAGAGATGAATATCCCAACATCTCTCTGGGTACCGTATACCGTAATCTCCAGTTGCTCACCGAACTCGGTGAATTACAGAAGATCAGAGTCGGAGACGGTCTCGATCATTTCGATGCCGACACGAGCCTGCATTATCATTTCTACTGTAACAGCTGCGGTGCCGTGATCGATATGGATATGGACAGCATAGAAGAGATCATTGATATCGCATCCAAGACGTTCGACGGTATCATCGAGTCACATAATCTGACGTTCTCCGGAATATGCGGCAAGTGTATGCCCAAATCCTGATACACAGCCCGTTACCCGCAGTATTATACAAATATACGAACCGGTATCCGGTTCATATAAATATCAATCAACTAAATGATAAGGAGGAAGAACAATGAAATATGTATGTCCGGTATGCGGTTATATCCACGAGGGAGACAATCCCCCCGATGAGTGCCCCATCTGCCACGCAAGCGGCGACAAGTTCAAAGCAGTAGAGGGAGAACTCACTCTCGCAGCTGAGCACGAGTTCGGCATATATGCGAAGACCGTAAAGAACAATCCCGACATCACCGATGAGGACAAGAAGTATATATTCGATCAGCTGAAAGCAAACTTCACTGGCGAATGCTCCGAAGTCGGCATGTATCTGTGCATGGCACGTATAGCTCACAGAGAAGGATATCCTGAAGTGGGACTGTATTGGGAGAAGGCAGCTTACGAAGAAGCAGAACATGCTGCCAAGTTTGCAGAGCTCCTCGGTTCGGACCTCGAGCCCAACATGACCGATTCAACCAAGAAGAATCTGGCCTGGAGAGTAGAGTGTGAATTCGGTGCTACCCAGGGTAAGTTCGATCTGGCAGCATGTGCCAAGAAGAACGGTCTCGATGCGATCCATGATACGGTTCACGAGATGGCCAGAGACGAAGCCAGACACGGACAGGCACTCAAGGGCATGCTTGACAGATACTTCAAGTGATCCGGAACACCTGATAAAGATATCACAGGGCCGTATACCGGCCCTGTTTCTTTATGCATATGATAAAACATTAAGAATTGTAGCTTGCAAGGAACTGTCTCGTACGCTCCTCCCTGGGGTTATCGATCACATCCCCGGGAGCACCCTGCTCCACTATGACTCCCCCGTCCATGAATATGACCTTATCCGACACATCACGTGCAAATGACATCTCATGTGTGACTATGATCATGGTCGTCTTTTGTTCGGCAAGACCGCGGATCACCTTGAGAACCTCGCCTGTAAGTTCCGGATCCAGCGCTGAAGTAGGCTCATCGAAGCACAGTATATCCGGCTTCAGTGCCAGCGCACGCGCTATCGCAACACGCTGCTGCTGCCCGCCCGATAACTGGTGAGGATAATTATTCATACGGTCGGAGAGTCCCATCTGATCGAGCAGATTTCTGGCAGTGTCTTCAATCTGCCTGATATCCGGAGATTCAACGGTTATCTTCGGTGCGAGCATCACATTTTCCAATGCGGTATATTGCGGAAACAGATTAAACTGCTGAAACACGAGTCCGAAATGGAGCCGTCTCGCCCGTATCTCTTCGGGTTTAAGTGCGGGAGCATGTGCGTCAAATATCTGCTCTCCCCGGACGGTGATCGTTCCCTCATCCGGAGTCTCAAGGAAATTCAGGCATCTGAGCAGAGTGGTCTTACCGCTGCCGGATGATCCGATTATGGATACGGATTCTCCGGCTTCCATCGAGAAACTGATACCCTTTAATATGGCCTCGGTATCGAAGCTTTTGTGTATGTCTCTGACCTCAAGAATCGGCATATCTCATCTCCGTGATGTGATGAATCATCTGAAGCAGCTCAGTTTTTTCTCAATATACCCGAACAGCAGCGTTAATAATCCGCTGAATATCAGGTAGAACGCGCCGGTATAGAACAGCGGCCATATGATACCGCTGGACTTGATGAACGCCTGGCCGTTCCATATTATCTCATATACGGCGATAACCCTGGCCAGGGACGTATCCTTGACCAGAGTTATGATCTCATTGGACATAGGCGGTACTATGCGCTTTATGACCTGCAGCAGCACAACCTTAAAGAATATCTGTCTCTTGGTCATGCCAAGCACCTGTCCGGCTTCATACTGGCCGACAGGTATGGACTGTATACCGCCTCTGAATATCTCCGAAAAATAGCATGAATAATTGATCACAAAAGCTACGAGTGCAGCTGTGAATCTTCCGTTCGGTGATCCTCCCCAGATATTGACACCGAAGAAAATACCGGGGCCGTAATAGATTACGAGCAACTGAAGCATCAGCGGCGTTCCCCTGATGACCCATATCAGAAATCTGATGGGATACTTGATGACAGGCAGTTTCTCCATCGATCCGAAACTGAGTATCAGACCGAGAGGAAGAGACAGCAACAGTGTCAGCCCGAATAATTTGATTGTACCTAGGAATCCCTCTAACAGGGACAGGGTAACCGTTACAAACATAGGATCATCCGAATTCCGGATATATTACTGTGCAAGGATCGCGTACTGTACTCCGTAAATCTCCGCGATCGAATTGATGGTTCCGTCAGCATACAGGCTCTTAAACTGATCGTTGATATATGCAGCAAGGTCGGAGCCTTTACGGCACCCTACACCATACTCCTCCGAAGTAAGCTGTACAGATGTAGTTACCAGGTCAGGATAGCTGGTACCCTCGCCCACCATGGCACCTGCCATCAGAAGGTCAATGATACATGCATCGGATGTGCCTGCTGCCACTTCCATAACCGCGTCAGACTGACTGGATACGGATGTGTAATTAAATCCGTTGTCTTCACCTGCCTCTACGGCGTATTTAAGAGCCGAAGCGGATGCCGTATCTGTAACAGAGGCTGCCTTGTCAGCGCTTACGACTACAACCTGCGCGTTGTTAAGATAAGGCTTGGTGCACTCCATGGCGTTCTTAACTTCATCTGTAAGTGTCATGCCGTTCCATACCACGTCAATCGATTTATTCTCGAGCTCCAGGATCTTGTTATCCCAGTCGATCTCCACGAACTCGACCTTAACACCCATGGAGGAAGCGATCTTGGTCGCCATATCTGCATCGAATCCTATCCACTCGCCGCTGTCATTCTTATAATCCATCGGAGCGAAATCGGTTATACCTACGACCAGTGTGCCTTTATCCTTGATATAAGCCACATCACTGTCGGATGCACCTGCACTTCCGGAACCGCATGCAACCAGTGACACCATGCATGCCAAAGCACATAAACCAGCAATAATTCTCTTTTTCATAATCTCCTCCTATCCGGGGACACGTATCCCCTCAACTCATACTCATCTAATGTAGCACAAAACTGCGTATATATCCATAGCCACGCCGTATCCTGAGGTACTTCACTGTGAATTCTAATCATTAAGGGGGATCGTTACCAGAAACATCTTGGAATAAGAAGCCGCCGGAGGATACCCGACTATATCAGGCTTCTGGACGAGCCGGATCCTGTATCCGTGCATGGAGATCACCTTATGGGCAATGGACAGGCCGAGTCCGGATCCGCCTGTGCTGCTTCTGGATTCGTCGCCTCTGACAAAGGGTTCAAAAAGGTGTTTTGCTTTGTCTTCTTCTATCAACCCGCCGTTATCACATACCATGATATCAGCTCTGCCGCTATCACGTGTCAGGTATATGCCTATACGTGATCCCTCCGGATTATGTCTGACGGCATTGACTATCAGATTGCTCAGAACTCTCGACAGCTGTAATCTGTCTGCTTCTATCATCAGTACATCATCCGGAACGCCGATATCAAGTTCCATCCCCGCGTCCTCTATATCCTGATATGCAAAAGCCGCGCACTCACGTACCAGTTCGCATACATCCGTAGATTCACGGTTAAGCCGGAACCCGTCACTGTCGAGTTTCACATAATCAAACAACAGGTCTATCAGTTCGCTCATACGGGCCGACTTCGTCCGTATTGCGGAATAGATCTCATCTCTGCGCTCGTCCGAGATCATGTTATCATCCAGTGCCTGTGCATATCCTGCCACGGTAGTTATCGGGGTACGCAGATCATGGGCTATGTCGGACAGCATGAGATTCCTTCTGCGCTCATATTCCTCTCTTTCAGCCCTTTCCTGTTCCTCGATGGCCCTGAAATTCCTGACGATTATAAATGAGAAATGTATGGCTGCGATAACATACGGCAACAGTATGATCGCAACCGTGGCTATAAGAGTCAGCGTCAGCAGGATCCTGCTCGTGACGGACATATTGCCGAGGAGATTCATCTCCGCAGGAAGATCCAACAGTCCCGTGGTCACCCGGTTCAGTGCACCGAGAATGAGTTCCAGCGGACGAATGACCTGCTGCGGTATTATACTTGAGATAAGGCTTAAAATGGTCCCAAACAGCATGACGACCACTGCGGCACCCGCCTGAGCAAGACCTATATGAGCCACACCGTCCGTTCCGAAAAAGAAGATCATCAGCCATCTGAACACGGTACGGCTCAATACATAAAAGATTATCGCCTCCGCTACGGCGCAGGCGACTATAATCTGCATAAATTTAGCGATCAGAGTCAGTTGAAGGCTCTTAATGTCTTTCATATATCTCTCCGGGGACGGGCTTCTACTTCTCCAGTCTGTAGCCCAGCCCTCTCAGTGTCTTTATGTACTCCGAATTCTCATCGGACAGCTTGGAACGGAGTTTGCTGATACATACCATTATATTATTATCCGCCACAAAATACTCGTCACCCCATGCATACTCATAGATCTGCTGCTTGGTAAACACCTTGCCGGGATGAGTCATAAGCAGTTCCATGATCTTATATTCAACACCGGTGAGTTCGATCACCTCACCTGCTTTGGTCAGCGTGAAACTCTCGGGATCAAGCACTAAATCCCTTACACATATCGTCGTATCGATGCCGGCTCCGGACGTAGCTCCCAGCGCATAGAATCTGCGCAGCCCGGAGTTTACTCTGGCTATCACTTCCAGGGGATTGAAGGGTTTTGCTATATAATCATCCGCTCCCAGGTTCAGACCAAGTATCTTCTCCGAATCCTCGTCCTTTGCGGATATGATGATCACGGGCACATTGTTATCCTCCCGGATATGCTTGAGTACCTGATAACCGTCCAATTGCGGCATCATGATATCAAGCATGACCATATCGGGTTTCTGCCCGTCTATGAGACGGAGAGCTTCTATGCCGTTCTCCGCCTCGATCACTTCATAATGTTCGTTTTCCAGATAGAGCCGGAGCAGGTCTCTGATCTCCGGCTCATCATCTGCGACTAAGATCTTATAACTCATCGACAGTCTGTGTCTCCGTTTCATCCGATCCGCGAAGGATCAGGAGTTTTCTGTACAGGGCGGCATCCGTAGCATATTCATAAGGGGATACCCAGAATATCTCCAGGATTCCAAATGTGAAGATGCTTAAGATGTGCCATCCGAGGAAGGACAGATCAAGCACAAATGCCTTCCACTTATTGCCGGTCATCATTTCCTTACTGATCGCAAATGCCTGCTCCTGTGTCATTGTCGGGTCATCTGCCAGCAGATAGGGGATCATACGGTACTCATAGGCCTTAACGATACCCGGTATTATGAACAGCAGTCCCCACAGAATAGTATACAGGTCTCTGAAGAACATAGTAAGAGCAATGTTCTTATAGTTGTTGTCATAGCCATAACCGATATTGCTTACGCAGGCCTCTTCGTCCAGATTCCTCACGAAGAATCTCTGACATCCGACAATGAACGGATTAACTATGAATGCGTTAAATGCCATGAATATTGCCAGGACGATCACGAATACGAAAAGAAAAGCCAGTGCTCCGAACGCTATGGCTGCTCCCAGGGCAGCTCCGGAGATTCCGTTGACCTCCTGCACAAAATCATCCAGATCACCTGCCGGCAACTCAACCACTCCGGCCTCCTGAAGGTCCTCTGCCAGGTCACTGGCTATATCTCCGCTCAGCGTCAGATTTTCTCCGTTGATCGATACCGTAGTATTGTCCGGATATCCGCTGATCTCTATATCGGTATCAAATTCATCCGCCTGACTGTAACTTCTGTTTATCCCATTGTTAAACGCGCTGAATCCGGCTCCTCCGCCGATAACCACCGAGATCAGAAACGCTACGATCACGCTTTTCCAATAATTCCGTTTGAAGGTTATCCTTCCCTGTTCCTTAAGTTCTTTTCTGGTCCACATTTTTCACTCCTCCGTGTTGATCATTGTTCTGTGCAACATTCATTTCATATATTTCTCCGTTGCTTACAAGATGATCATACACAGTAAACCTTACTGTCAAAATCGATGAACCTTAACTTATCCTTAACGAACACCGCCGGACGCATGATGCTCAAATCCGCAGGCCCGGGGGACCTGCGGATTGTGAAAGAGGTAAACCTTTCTGTTATACACCTGATCAAAATGTCATCGTAACGATCATGGGAGCATGACCTGTAAGTTTAAAACTTCTCGAATCGGGCTGCGATATACCCGCATAGAGCCTGAACGTCTTCTGCTCATGTACTCTTTCACCCGCATCGGTCACGACTGTGAATGACGGATCCTCCAGAACCAGAGTTGTCGTAACGGAGGTTCCTGCCGGAACATGTACGCGCCTGAAACCTGCAAGAATGGGATTGGGCGGAGCATCCTTGCTGCCTTCCGCTCCGATATATATCTGAACCACTTCATCGGTATCAACTGCGCCCGAATTCTCCACTACGAGTTCTATCTCTGCGGAATATACCTTGGAATCGGTGGCAACAAGTGCACGATGTGCCCTGTCTTCCTCAGATATATCAGTAATATCCTGCCTGATGACCGTTGCTGCCTTAACGGCTACATCCGAGTACGTCAATCCGAAACCAAACGGATACTGCGCCTCACTGTCTATATATCTGTAGGTCCTGCCTTTCATGGAATAATCCGTGAACTCAGGCAGTTTATATGAGCTGTCATAGAATGTGAGTGGTAATTTGCCGGAGGGAGATACATCACCAAACAGGATCTCGCTTAATGCCTCGCCTCCTCTGGCTCCCGGATACCATGCCTGCAGGATCGCATCAAAGTGATCGGCTGCGAATGACAGATCCATGGCTGAACCGGTCATATTGATATAAATGACCTTTTTGCCCGTCTTTGCTATAGCTTCACATAGGTTACGCTGTGATTCGGGAAGGAGCAGGTCGTTCTTATCACCGGATGCATAGCTGTTACCGGTATCACCTTCTTCTCCCTCAAGAGTCTCATCAAGGCCCACACACAGAATGACTATATCACTCAGATTCGCTATGGCAACCGCTTCGCTTATGCGGTCGTCTGCAACCGCCAGATGCTCTGTTCTGTCCTTAAACAGATGACATCCCGGAGAGTAGAATACTCTCGCGCCGTCTCCGATATATGATCTGATGCCCTGAAGCACGGTCACATACTGAGAACTGGTTCCGTGATAATTGCCTTCCAGCGCTTTGATACTGTCGGCATTCGGACCTATCACGGCTATATTGCTGATCTTATCTTTGTTAAGCGGAAGGATTCCGTTCTTATTCTGCAGGAGCACTATTGATTCAAGGGCTGCACGTTTCGAGAGCGCAATATGCTCTTTTGACTCCACCTCATCAAAACCGACAGTGTCATAATCACAGCCGTCCATGATACCCAGCAGATATCTTGTGGTAAACAGTCTGGTAGCTGCCTCGGTGATCTGGTCTTCCGTAACCAGTCCCTGCTCATACGCACTCATCATATGAAGATATGTATTGCCGCAGTTTAAGTCGCACCCGTTCTCAAGCGCAAGTGCCGCCGACTCCTGAGGAGTGGATGTCACCATATGCTTGGTATGGAAATCAGCTATCGCCCAGCAGTCCGATACAACATGCCCCTTGAATCCCCACTTGCCTCTTAGGGTTTCCCTGAGCAGTGTTTTGCTTCCGCAGCACACTTCACCGTTGGTACGGTTATATGCGCCCATAACGGACTCAACATCACCCTCTTTTACCAGTGTCTCAAATGCGGGCAGATACGTTTCTTCCATATCCTTGGGACCTGCGATCGCATCGAACTCATGTCTTATTCCTTCGGGACCGGAATGAACCGCAAAGTGTTTTGCACATGCTGCAGCCTTAAGATCACCTTCCTCACCCTGAAGGCCGTTTACGAATGCCAATCCGAGCCGGGATGTGAGATAAGGATCTTCTCCGAGTGTCTCATGTCCGCGTCCCCATCTGGGATCCCTGAAGATGTTTATATTGGGTGACCAGAAAGTCAGGCCCTTGTATATATCACGGTCACCGAGAGCGGAATATGCGTTGTACTTGGCCCTTCCTTCTATCGCTACACAATCACCCTCTTTTTCAAGAAGGTCTTCATCAAAAGAAGCCGCCATACCGATGGCCTGAGGAAATACCGTTGCCACTCCCGCACGTGCTACACCATGTAAGCCTTCATTCCACCAGTTATACGCCGGGATTCCCAATCTGTCATTTGCCGGTGCGTCATATTTCAGCTGCTCTGCTTTTTCTTCCAGAGTCATCTGTGATACCAGCGCTTCAGCCTTTTTACGGGCCTCAGCTCTGGCTTTATCTCTTAATTCATGTTTGTTCATTGGAATACTTTTTCCCTTCGTCCGGGGCAATACTGCGGATTATCCCTTTACTGCACCGACCATGAAACTCTCCTGGATACGTCTGCTCATGAATACATACGTAATGAGCATCGGGAAAGTCGCAAGCACAAGTCCGGCTCCTACCAGACCCCAGTCCGTAATGTTGCTGCCCTTGAGGTTTGAAACGAAAACAGGCAGCGTATAGTGTGCCTCATTTGCAAATACGCTTGAGAACATGAACTCGTTCCAGCATTGGAGGAATATGTAGATACCCATCGTAGCGAGTGCGGGTTTCATGAGAGGAACTATGATGTGGAAGAAAGTCCCCCAGGCTCCGCATCCGTCTATGCAGGCCGATTCATCCAGTTCCTTCGGAATATCATTCATAAACCCGGTACAGACCATGATCGCCATCGACAGCGAAAACGCCGCATAAGGAATTATGAGAGCCGCATAGCTCTTCAGGATATGCATCGATCCGAATATGGAATAGATGGGATAAAGCGCAACATGCATCGGGATCGTGATACCCAGCATGAAGATGCTGTTTAATGTCTGGCTTCCCTTCCATGCTATCCTGGTGATCGCATAGGTAGCCATCAGACCTGCGACCAGGCAGATTATGATGGTGGCAGCGGCAACCAGAACACTGTTGGAAAAGCACTTTTCAAGACCGCCGTTGGCAAAGAAATGCCTCATGGCAGGTTTGCCGGTCTTCTTACCGAGCTGGAATACTCTGGCGTAGTTGCTCCAGAGCCACTCTTTGGGAAGACCGATAACATTGGATCCCGTTATCTCTTTGGAACTCTTAAAAGAGAACGTAAGCAGATAGTAAAGCGGGAACAGATCGATCAAAAGCCAGACGACAAGTCCGACATATATCAGTGCATCAACGACTTTATTCGTTTTCTTTACACTGTACATTTCTGTGTTATATGAAAAAACATCACTTTTTGCCATAGGGATCTCTCTCCTTAAACAACCAGTTTATGAGGATAGCAAAGCCAAAGCACATGATGATCATAATGACCGCTATGGCACTGGCTATACCACCCGCGTTGTGAAATGCATAACGAACCAGAAGCAAGCTGGGAACCTTGTAGGAACAGTTATAGGCATCCTTTGCAAATACCTTGATAAGATCGTACGACTTAAGTGATCCCGTGATAGCAAATATGATGCTGACTTTTATGATTGGCTTGATAGTTGGAATAACAACATATCTGTCAACCTGTCCGGGTGTTGCTCCGTCAAGCATGGCGGCTTCACGAAGTTCCGGTGATACACCTTTGATCCCGGCATACATAAGGAGCATATGATATCCGACATACTGCCATATCGTGGGAATGAAAACAGCCAGAAGAGCCGTCTTCGGATTTCCCAGAAGTCCCTCAGGCGGAACCGATATACTGAGAGCTTCGGCAGCCTTGGTCACAAGGCCGTAAATGGGATTGTATATTTTCTCCCACAGCATACCGATAACAACCGCTGAGATAAGTACCGGTGCAAAGTATACTGAGAGATAGAAACGTTCGCCTTTAATTCCTTTACCCAGCATAAGTGCCAGGCCCAAAGCCAGCGGCAGCTGGATAAATACAGACAGAGCTGCAAGTATCAACGCATTGAGTACAGCCCTTCCGAAATCATATTTCGGAGAAAACAGATCAATATAATTCTGAAATCCGACAAAATCTCCGGGATCCGTAAACTGGGGGTATACATACATACTGTGATGGATTGATGCAAATATCGGGTAGATCAGTATACCGACAAACAGTACCAGCGCCGGAAGCAAAAACAGAAAAATGGTAAGGGGTTTGAATTTTTTGTGCATGATCATATCCTTCCGTAGTCAGGGATAATGATTAATCAAATACGGCCTCTCCCATCCTCATTTGGGAGAAACGGGAAAGGCCGTTATTTTTGTTACTGAATTTGTGCCGTATTAAGCGACACGATCTCTACAGATAATGCTTATCTGATAGCGCTTGATGTTTCGTCGATGAAGCCCTGACCGTCAAGCTCTTTGCCATAAACCTTAGCAACAGCGTCAAGGTAAGGATCCTTGTCAACTGCGCTCATAGCTGTATCACCGAACAGAACGTATGCATCAGCATTTGCACAGATCTCAGCTACAGACTGGGTCAGAGGATTGATAGCACTGGTATCACCATAAGGGATCCAAGCGGGAAGTCCGCAACCATCAAGATATCCGTAGTGGCAGATCAGCTTACCAAGCTCTGCAGCATACTCAGCTGCTACTTCTGCGTTAGGAGAAGAAGCTGTAACTGCAAGAGTATCGGAAGGTCCACCGATGAGCTGTCCAAGTTTGGACTTGCTGGAATCGATTACAGGGAACTCAGTAACCTGAACCTTAGGAAGGAACTCAGCATCGTTTGCGAAGTCAGCGCAGTTCCAGGTACCGTTCTGATAGAATGCGGTTCTGCCTGCCATGAAGTTAGCCTTAACTTCATCATTGCTTAAGGAAGCACCTGCAGGATCGAAGTAACCCTTGTCGATCATTTCTTGGAAAGTATCAACAGCCTTAGCAACGTCAGGGTTGTTATAGGACTCTCTTCCAAGGAAGATGTCGTTCAGAGCGTCAGCACCGATGCTCTTCTCAATGATGGGCTCAAGATACTCGGTAACACACCATGTCTCACCACCTGCACATCCGAAAGGAATGATGTCTGCTGCTACAAGATCATCGCAGCACTGGATAAGCTCATCGTAATCAACCGGAACATGATCCCAGCCTGCCTCTGCAAGCAGATCCATGTTAGCGAACAGAGCAACGATGTTCATGGTTGTAGGAACACCGTAGTGCTTTCCGTCGTATGTGGTGTTGCCCAGCATGCTCTCAGGAAGCTCATCAGAATACTTTGCAAGAACATCATCCATGCAATATACTCTGTCCTTAGCTACGAAGTCGCCAAGGAATGCGCATGACCATGTGAAGAAGATGTCAGGAAGATCTTCACCTGATTCCATTGCGGCAGCAATCTTGGTCTTGTAAGCTTCGTTCTCGATTGCTTCCCACTCAAGAGTGATGTTGGGATACTTCTCTTCCATCTCAGCGATTGCTTCTTCATAAGCGTGACGGTTTGAGTCACCTTCTGTTGCGATACACCACATTGTAAGGGTGATCGGCTCGTCGGAAACTGCCTCCTCAGTTGCGGGAGCTGCTTCTTCAGTTGCTGCAGGAGCTGCTTCCTCAGTTGCTGCGGGAGCTGCCTCCTCAGTTGCTGCGGGAGCTGTCTCTGTTGCAGGTGCGGAGCTTCCACAAGCTACGAGTGAAAGTGTCATAGCGCCTGCTAAGAGAACTGAAACTAAACGTTTCATTTTCATAATATTACCTCCTATAAAAATGGTTTACTGACAGCACTATGCTGTCTGATGCTAAAATAACACAGAAATCGGGGGCCCTTCTTTCGAAAAATTGTTTTATAACTATCAATTGTTGCTATGCTCCTGTTTAAGATTTCTATTATTCATGTGTATTTTGCACCGTAATTCCTTTTTATTTTGCAAAAAGGATGCTAAAATTGCATTATTATATGACCACGGTTTTTTATTATTGGCAATTATTCGGAGACACTGAAATATGATTGAGAACCTTCAGGGCATATTTGAGACTGTCAACCATCGCGGTGACACCAATATCAGATTATATATGAATGATCTGGCTGAAGATTATCCTCCTCACTGGCATTCATCCATGGAGATAATCATGCCCCTCGAAAGTTACTATATCGCAGAGGTTGCCGGACACAGGTTCGAACTTCGTGAAGGTGATGTACTCTTCATCTTCCCCTGTAATCTGCACACTCTGTATGCACCTCCGAAAGGCAAAAGGATCATATTCCAGCCCGAGATGCAATTCCTGCATCAGCTCAAGGAGATTGACGCGATCCTGTCCCTGATGGCTCCCGTCAGACTGATAACCGCCAATAACGCACCGGACATATATCCGGATATAAGAAAGCTGCTTCTCGAGATCGCAGATGAGTATCAGTTCTTCAGTTCCCTGTCAGAAGCGATCATATACAGCAAGCTGCTGGAGATGCTCGTAATAGCCGGCAGATACTACATGTCCCATGCCACGACGTTCGATTCAACGGGGGATAAGCGTCAGGAATATACGGCCAAATTCATCACCATATGTGATTATATCGCCAATAACTGCACCGAGGAGCTCTCGTTGGACCAGATGGCCGACTTAAGCGGCTTCTCCAAATTCCATTTCAGCCGTCTGTTCAAGCAGTTTTCGGGCCAGACATTCTATCAGTATGTGAGTCACAAGAGGATCGAGCATGCGGAACTGCTGCTCGCGAGAGAAGATCTGTCCATCACGGACGTTGCTACAGCATCGGGATTCGAGAGTCTGTCGGCTTTCATCCGCATGTTCAAGCAGATCAAAGGCATGACACCGACGCAGTACAGAAAAATGAGATACGCCTGAGTGCCTACTTGTGATAAGGCTCTCCGTGGATGATCCGGTAACAGCGGTATATCTGCTCCAGAAGTATGACTCTCATCAGCTGATGGGGGAAAGTCATGGCCGAGAAACTCAAATGCATATCCGCGCGTTCCGTCACCGATCCGTGAAGCCCGAGCGATCCCCCTATGATAAATACGATATGGCTGATCCCGTTTATCCCCAGTCCTTCTATATAAGAAGAAAGGGCCTCCGAATCATATGACCTGCCGCCGATCTCCAGGGTAACGATATGTGCCCCGGCAGGCAGTTTCGCCGTTATCCTTTCCGCTTCCCTGGCCAGGATCTGATCTTTTAGTGCAGCACTGCACACATCCGGCGTCATTTCATCTGCGACTTCAATGATATTCAGCCTGCAATAACGAGAGAGACGCTTCGAATACTCATCGATCGCGTCCCTGTAGAATCTTTCTTTTATCTTACCTACACAGATAACAGTGATCTGCATCACATCTCCACATCAGCACCTATCTCAACCGCAGGGCACTCATCCTCAGTATCATCGCTGTCACTGTCCGTTGACTGCGAATCATTCTCATCGGTTTCGGGCTCCGGTTCGGGCAGGGTCATAAGCACTTTTAGTATACGGTTCTGATGTATCCCCTTTGCCTGCAGGAGGGTACCGTCTTTGAGTTCGACGACCTCCCCGTCTTCGGGAAGTCTCTCAAGCGCTTCTATCATCAGTCCGCCTATGGAATCATAGTCTTCGGATTGAAGATCCGTATCCAGCGCATCATTGATATCGTCCGTTTTCATGGATGCTTCGATCAGATATGATCTGCCGCCGAGCTCTATTATCAGTTCTTCTTCATCCTCATCGAATTCATCACGGATATCTCCCACTATCTCTTCCAGCAGGTCTTCCATGGTGATCATTCCGACGCAGCTGCCGTATTCATTGAGAACGAAGGTCATGCTTAAGGTCTTCTCCTTCATCTCCTTGAGGAGATCCAGGGTCTTTTTATGCTCAACGGTGTACATACCTTCGCGCATTATATTGCTGATACGGAAGTTTTCCTTGTCCTCAACCAGTATGAAATCCTTAATATTCACCAGACCGATGAAATTGTCAGGCTCCTCTTCCCATACGGGGATACGTGTAAACATTTTGTCACGGAATACCTCCATGAGCTCGTCATACGTAGCTTCAACGCTTACCGTAGACATATCCTCACGGGGTATCATGATATCCTCGGCCTCAGAGTCGGAGAAATTGAGCACATTATAGATCATCTCATGCTCTTCGGACTCTATCTCGCCACCCTCGTGGCTCACATCCACATATGTCTTGAGCTCATCCTCAGTGATCTGCTCTTCCTGAGCATCCGGGTCGATCCTTACCAGTCTCAGGACTCCCCGCGACAGTTTATCCACTATGAATACTATAGGTGTGAGCAGTACCATAAAGAAACGGATCGTACCGCTGTAAGCCAGAGACAGCTTATCACTGTTTATCTTGGCCCAGCTCTTGGGTACTACTTCACCCAGTATGAGCACCACGAAGGTAAGTATGCCCGTAGATACACCCACAAAAACACTGCCCCATATCCTTATGGTCAATGCCGTGGCTATGGATGTGGCTGCGATATTAACGATATTGTTACCTACGAGGATCGTGGAGAGCATCTTGGAATAATCTGACAGGATATGCTCTACTCTGGCAGCCCGCTTGTTACCGTCTTCCGCGAGGGTACGTAATCTCACCTTGTTCACGGTAGTAAACGCAGTCTCTGCCGATGAAAAGAACGCCGACAATATCAGCAAAACGATCAGAACTATAAGTTGTATGACACCCGGGGTATCCAAAATAAGATCCTTTCTCACAAAAATATTATGCTTATGATACCATACCGCTCGCACAGGCGCAAATCAGCTCCGTCAGGTAAAGAATCCAGGTAAATTCTCCGATAAATATATTGTCTTAGGTTTACCACGTTACGGACACCGTGGGGAGACAGCAACGTCAAAGTGTAACTGATCAGCTTCAGGAGAGGTAAGGACATCTACCCTACTGAACAGGAGCACCTCAAAGAAAAGGGGGCTGATCGGTCTGCACATACCCGGCGTCCCCGGAAAAGAGGTAAACATGAGAATTACTGACAGTACAGTATCCATGTCGTCTGCGCGCAGATCAATGCAGTTCGCGCAGGCTCGTACGGTCCGCAATCGCAGACCCGGTGACCCGGGGGAACAATCCCTGGGATTCTACCAGAACTTCCTTGATCAACCCGCTCAGGCAACTGCAGTCGGGCAAAACACGTATGAACAACGCCGATGCCATCAGGTCGATCCGCCTTCAGATCCTTCACAGGATATTTGATTTCCTGCGGGGCTTCCGTTCATGCGACACAAACACTGTTTCCGATGTCCCGCAAGGGTCTGTCTGGGTAAGGACTTCCTCAAACAGTTTCCTTTATCACGAAGAAGAATCCACCAGTTTTGTCTCAAACGGCGTGGTCAGGTGTGCCGACGGACGTGAGATCGATTTCGGGGTAGAGCTTTCCATGACCAGATCTTTTACTCAGCTGTACGAGGAACTGACTACGGAAGACTACTTCCTGACCGACCCCCTCGTCATCAATATAGACAGCGATATCACGCATGTATCCGATTTCAAATTCCTGTTTGACTTAGACGGCGACGGAGAGAAGGAGAATATTTCATTTGCGGGCGCGGGAAGCGGTTTTCTCGCCCTGGATCTGAATGATGACGGGATCATCAATGACGGAAAAGAACTCTTCGGGACACGAAGCGGAAACGGCTTCGCAGACCTGGCAAAATACGACAGCGACGGAGACGGATGGATCGATGAAGATGATGATATCTTCAACAGACTGAAGGTATGGACAAAGGATGAAAACGGTAATGATAAGCTACTGGACCTGAAAGAAGCCGATGTCGGAGCGATCTTTCTCGGAAACGTAAATACACAGTTCTCACTTAATAATATGATGAATCATACCGATGCCTATATCAGGTCCACCGGTGTATTCCTGAGGGAATCGGGTTCGGTCGGTACGATCGCACAACTGGATATGACATCATAAGGAAATATTTCAATACTCGGTTTTAACATCATCAACTCCGCACATCTGTTTAAAGACCAGCAGGTCTTCATGCGTGCGGATCGTCATGATCTCCCGAAAGGTTGCGGTCGTCCTGCATTTGATGCCCGCAACCTTTTCTCCGTTACATATGCTTGCGCGGATCACGGGGTATTCGGTTTCGGGATCGTACTCGATGCGGTTTATCTGTTTTCTTTTTCCAAACATATCTCGCTCAGCTCCGGGAATGAAGATACCGTAAGTCCGTTGTAGCCGGGAACCGGCTTGTCATCGCCGAACCCGTATGCGGCATAGATAAAGGTGATTCCCGCCTCGGTTGCGGATTCATAATCGCCACGGGTATCTCCGATATAGCAGGTTTCTTCGTCGTTCAGACCGTTACGTGAGATCACCAGCCTGATATTATCCGCCTTAAGAAGGCCCGTGGCGCCGAAACTCTCGTAGTCCGAGATCAGGTCTTCTATACCCAGCTTGGCCATGACCAGCGGAATATATCCGTCCTGGCAGTTGCTTACGATGTAGAGCCTGTTTTCCTCAGACAGTTTTCGCAGTGTAACGGCCACTTCCGGGTACGAGAGATCTTCGGCACAGCCGCCGACCCTTTCCTGTTCACGCTGTTTGATGCTCACCATAAGTTCGGATTTCTTTTCATCATCCTGACCGGGGTAGAGATCATCTATTATAACGTCCATGGGTTTTCCGAATTCCTTTTTCAGCATATCGGCAGTCACAAACCGGCCGAGAACATCACCCAGTCCGACATCTGCGGTGGCATCATTCCACGCTTCTGCCACTATTCCGGTCGTATCCCACAGCGTACCGTCTATATCAAATATGTAATTCATCATATATCCTCTGCATCGGCGTCCTCTTCCCGTTTCAGGCGCTTTTCCTCTTTGTTCCGTATGCGCAGCTCCACAAAGAATTTTTTAAGCAGGCTCGAGCATTCATCCTCCAGGAGGCCCTGACAATAATCAACCTGATGATTAAACCCGTTATTGGTCAGTATATTCAGTACAGAGCCCGCACAGCCGGCTTTGGGGCTGACGGCTCCGGCATGTACCACGGGTATCCTCGCCTGTACTATGGCGCCGGCGCACATCTGGCAAGGCTCGAGAGTCACATACATCGTACATTCCTCAAGCCGCCAGTCTCCCATCTCCTTACTGGCCCGTCTGATCGCCGTGATCTCCGCATGGGACAACGTACACTTATCCGTATTGCGGCGGTTATATCCACGGCCTATGATACGGTCCTGATATACTATCACACACCCGATGGGAACTTCACCGTGTGCATATGCCCGGCGTGCCTGCTTCAGGGCTTCTTTCATGTACTTTATATCGTTTGGGGTATATTCGCGATCCGGATTCATATCTGTCTGTTTTGCATCAACGTGTTTGACAACACGAGACGAATTACATATACTTAATAAGCCGTGCAGCCGGGGAAGTAGCGGAGCCCTGTACCTGCAATCCGCTCCAGCAGGGGTGATGCCGACCTGAGGGCTTAATTCTGTGTACACGCCCTATGTAAGTGGTGTTGAAGTTTGGGTCTTACGCAATGGGAATCTGTGAACCGTGTCAGGGCAGGAATGCAGCAGCACTAAGCGGAATCTCCCATGTGCCGTGAGGGTGCCTGGCGGAGCTAACTGCATCGGAAACATGCTCAGAAGGCGGTTCGAAGCGAGGCGCACGGCCTTGTCATTCATTGCCCCGTACTATCTGTTATTCTCCATATTCTTGAGATATTCAACTACCATCAGAGCGATCTTAAGAGTCAGAGCATCATCAAACAGTCTTATATCCAGCCCGGTCTGCTTCTGAAGCTTCTCTATGCGGTAAACCAGTGTATTTCTGTGAACAAAGAGCTGACGTGAAGTCTCGGATATGTTCAGACTGTTCTCAAAGAACTTATTTATGGTATTGATAGTCTCCTCATCCAGATCATCGGGTATATTATCGCCGAATATCTCCTCGACATACATATGACACAGATTCTCCGGGAGCTGGTATATCAGGCGCCCTATACCCAGGTTATTATACGCAGCTACGCGGTTCTCATTATAGAAGATCCGTCCGACTTCAAGCGCCATCATCGCTTCCTTATAGGATTTTGACACATCTTTGAGTTCTCCGACTATAGTACCGTATGCGACCCTGACATTGATCATGGCCTCCATCTGCATCATATCCACTATCGTGTCCGCTATGGCCCGTATATCTTCGTATCCCTGGTCAGATTCCAGTTTCTTGATCAGCACTATGCCGTTCTCGTCTATGGATGTGATATAGTCTCCGTTCTGAGGCGAGAACATACCGCCCAGGACTTCCTGTCCCATGGCATTCTTGTCGGGCGCGGTCTCAATGAGCATGGCCACCCGTCTGACATTATTATCTATATGCAGTTTTTTGGCCCGGTTATAGATATCAACCAGAAGCAGGTTGTCCATAATGAGATTCTGGAAGAATCCTCCGCGGTCAAATCTTTCTTTATATGCCTGGATAAGATTCTGCAGACTGCTGACGGCGATCCGGCCGTAAGTATAAGTATCCTCACTGCTTCCGATCGCATCCAGTATATATACAGTCTCCTCACCATCGGATATCTTGAGCAGATGATGCTGCCCGATCACCTGAGAATCCGCAGGTGAAGCCGCAAACCCGGTGACAACCGCGGTTCCGGGATGCTCAACCTCCGAAGTGGCTGTCTGTATTGAGCCGGCCGGATCATACACTCCGAATTCCACTTTGGTTATGGTCTTCAGATCGTCTATGCTGTTTTTGATGGCCTGGATCGATATCATATATATACCTCGCAAAAAAAATAGGGGGATGGATCTCCATCCCCCTAATCTTATCACAGATATGACTAGTTAGTAATGGTCTGCTCGGTTTCCTTATCGAAGATATGGATCTTCTCAACATCGAATGCAAACTTAACTGTATCACCGGGTCTTGCGGTAGTTCTGGAATCAACTCTGGCTGTGATCGGGAACTCTTCAAGATCGAAGTACAGATAAACTTCAGCACCCAGAAGCTCGTATACCTTGATGTTGGACTCGAATACACACTTAGCGGTCTCGATGAACATCTCGGAATCATATACATCCTCGGGACGGATACCGAATGTAACGGTCTTTCCGTTGTAGCCGCCATCGATAAGCTTCTTGGCTTTAGCGGGAGGAAGCGGGATAGACTTGCCGCCGATCTTCAGCGCAGCTTCGTCACCGTTAACCTCAACCTCTGCATCAAGGAAGTTCATCTGAGGTGATCCCATGAAACCTGCAACAAACAGATTACCGGGCTTCTCATAAAGATTCTGAGGAGTGTCAACCTGCTGGATAACACCATCCTTCATAACTACGATACGGTCACCGAGTGTCATAGCCTCGGTCTGGTCATGTGTAACGTAGATGATGGTGGTACCGAGTCTCTGATGCAGCTTGGCGATCTCAATTCTCATCTGAACACGAAGCTTGGCATCCAGGTTTGAAAGAGGCTCGTCCATCAGGAAACGATCGCACGACCCATGGCAACACGCTGTCTCTGACCACCGGACAGAGCCTTGGGCTTACGGTCAAGGAGTGCTGTCAGATCCAGGATCTTAGCAGCTTCTTTAACCATCTTGTCTATCTCATCCTTCGGAACCTTACGAAGTTTAAGACCGAATGCCATATTATCATAAACTGACATATGAGGATACAGAGCGTAGTTCTGGAATACCATCGCGATATCACGATCCTTGGGCTCTACATCGTTAACGATCCTGTCACCGATCTTCAGCTCACCGGAAGAAATATCCTCCAGACCTGCGATCATACGAAGAGTAGTGGACTTACCGCATCCGGAAGGACCTACGAAGATGATGAACTCCTTGTCCTCGATCTGCAGGTTAAAGTCTTTAACAGCTTCGAATCCGTTAGGATAAACCTTGCAAATGTTAGTTAATGTTAAACTTGCCATTTTGACCTCCTGTATTGGTTATTTGTTATCTGCGGACAGAATTCCGCAACCTGTTCCAAGTATATAATCCCTGACATTTTTGCGCCATAATTCAATTGAACAAAAAATCGGGGATCTGATGTACAAGTTGAACAAAGTCCCCTATTTTCCGGGCGTGGTGGAGTCTGCATCCTCAGTTTCGACAGTCTCGATCCCCTCTGTCTCAACGCCCTCCATATCCACCTGGAAATCCATGTCATCGGTGATCGCCGTTTCCTCGGGTTCGAATCTGGCAAACACTTTTTTGTACAGATAAGCAGCTCCCAAACCGGGACCGGCCACTCCGAACATGATCAGAAACGGCGTGGCATATGGTGAAACAATAAGAAGTACGACCGGGAGAAGATAAAGCAGGAACATCAGTATGCTCTTGGGAAAATTCAGGATCATCACCAAAAGTGCATTCTTGAGGGTACGCCCGATCGTATTGTAGAATCTCGACTGCAACGGGAAGATATACATGACTGTCATCAAAAACAGGACAAATACCGAAAGGACAGCCACCATAAATACAATGGAAAACTCCTGGCCGGATTTAACAAACACAAAATAATCTCCGACAAAGATAGCTCCGACAAGCAGCACTATGATCCACAAGATCGTAGCCTGCAGGAAATTCTCCTTGAAAGATTTGAAATACATCTTGATGATATAGGATTCCTCATCCCTCACCATTTTGATCAGCACATAATGCATGGCCGTAAGAGACGCTCCGATGGTTATGATCGGTATGCAGGTGATGAGTACCAGTATGTTCAGTATCATGATATCGGCCATTCTGGACAGAAATCTCATGACCGGTGAATCCAGTGCAAAAATCTTGTTCATTTAACTCTCCCGTCTAAATATACAAAACCATGGGGGTAAATCTGATGCCGGCACTTTCCTGTTCCTTGCCCGTATCCTCGAACCCCACTTTGTGATAAAACTCTACGGCGTATGGAGCCGCATTAACCGTCATGCTGGTCTGTCCCATCTCGGTGTAAAGATATTCGGCCAGTTTGTTTATAAGTCCGCGTCCCACTCCCTGTCTGTGGTATTTGGAATCCACAAACAGCAGAGATATGTGATTATTGTCTCTGAGGGATATGATGCCTATGATCACTCCGTCTCTGACGGCAACGAACAACTGATATGCCCCGTTATGAAACATGTTCTTCAGAACACCGTCGGAAACGAATGCTTTGAAATTACCGATACCCTCCTCGGAGTATTCAGGGGCTTCATACTTTAAAAACGTCCGCCAGGCCAGATCCATGCATATGTCCCATTCGGATCTGTATGCAGCCCTGTAAGTGACTTCTTCCATGCATTTACCTGCCAAACAGGTTCGAGAAGAAACCTGTGAAGCTCTCCTTAATACTGGAGAAAAAGCTCTGAGTTGCCTGGCTTACGGCATTGCCGACAGCCTCATTGATCACATCCTGGGCCTGATTGACCACATCCGAACCGTATTTTTTGTACAGATTCTCTGCCTGATCGATCAGATAAGTACCGTTCAATCCGAGTTTATCAAGTTTTTTGAGCAGATCCACTATCTGCTGTTTCTCCGAATCCGTCAGCGTCACGCCAAACTGCTTTTCGCCCTCCGATATCGTCTGACGGATGCTGTTCTCATCTGAAGTATCCAGCTTGCCGGTAGCTATCATATTCTTGAGCCATGCCATGAGCGCCTCTACGTCTTCATTGCTCACATTCTCAAGCTGCTCATTTAATTCACCCGTGGTTATCAGTTCGTCCAGTGCACCATCCAGAACATCTTCTCTGACCTTTTCTCCGGTAGATGCTTCATACGCGCGTACGGCACCGATAAGGCCGGCGGTTCCGGATATCGGCGTCGGTGCGACCACCAGCACATCCCTGTCCTCCACGCCGGCAGTCAGAAGAGCATTTCTGTACATTCCGGTAGTACAGTAGTTCACGTTCTGCGTTGTTACGTTAATGCCGCTCCCGGGTGCAGACTTGGTCATCTTCACGCTGGTCAGTGCGCGTGTTCCTATTACCGAGCTGTCAATGTACCCGTCCAGGAACTTGTGCTCATCGGCATTGGTCACGGTTATTACCGTACAATTGGCCAGATCGGCTTCGGTAAGTCCCATCAGAGACAGAACCGTAGCTCTCTGTGATTCGGTAAGATCGGATCCCAGAGCAACTACCGTGTCCTTATCGGCCGCATAAGCTTTGATAGGCAGCATCATGATCAATGCGATCAATGCAACCGTCTTCATTATCGTTTTGATCATTTCCTTTTTCATAATCTCCTCCTGTAGCATCTATGGAGCGGAGCTAAGATAAATGTGACTCTATCCACTCCAGAATATCGGAATATACTTCCTGTTTGTTCACCTCATTCAGGATCTCATGCCTGTCATCGGGATACAGCTTGAGGGTTACATCCTCCATGCCCATGTCCACATACGAATCGCACACCTGGCGTACACCCGCACCGTAGTTACCCACGGGATCCTCCTCACCCGATACCAGCAGTACGGGAAGTGTCTTCGGTATCTTCGACAGGTTCTCCCGGTCGGTCAGTTTCCACATAAGCCTGAACAATACCTTGAATCCGTTAACGGTAAAGGTGAACCCGCAATCGGGATCATCCAGATATCTCTGCTGGTTCTCCCTGTCGCGGCTGAGCCACTCATAATCATTCTGCGGGTCGTTTATACGCTTGTTGTATGCACCGAACGCCATCGCATTGATGATCTTCGGCACATGATCATCACCCATGATAAAACCGGAAACTGCTGCCATGGCACGTGAAAACCTGAGCAAAGCTCTGGTCTGCATGCCGGTGCCCATGATTATCGCACCGTTTATGCCGGTACCGTACCTGTACATATAATTCCTGATGATAAAAGAGCCCATCGAATGACCGAGCACGAAGATCGGCAATCCGGGATACTCACCCTGAACCAGTTTTTTGAGCCTGTGTTCATCACGGACCATCACGGTATCCCCGTGATGTGCACATATATATCCGGGCTTGCCTCCGTTCATATGCATCGTACGTCCGTGTCCGAGGTGATCATCACCGATGACCATGATCCCGTGTTCACACATAAATGAAGCAAAATCCTCGTATCTCGCAATGTGCTCCGCCATACCGTGCGTGATCTGTAATATCGCACGCGGCTCGGTATCAGGTATGTATTTGACTGCATATATCTGGGATACACCATCCCTTGAATCGAAGCTCAGTTCTTCTTTTCGCATTTGATACCTCCGGTTAATACGGCGTCTGTGTTTACCCGACTTCTGCTCCTGCGGGCATATCTCTGTCAAGTGTAAGCAGTGACAGCGCCCCTTCTTCATCTATGGCGCTCAGTATCATTCCCTCGCTCATCATCCCGGCTATCTCACGCGGCTTGAGGTTAACCAGTACTACTACCTTTTTACCCACCAGTTCGTCTGCATTATAGCTTGACTTGATACCCGACAGTATCTGTCTGGTCTGCGAGCCTATCCGGATCCTGAACTTGAGAAGTTTCCTGCTCTTGGGCACTTCCTCGCATTCAAGCACCTCACCGACCTGCAGCTGTAATCTGTCGAAATCATCGTAGGTTATTTCAGGCTTGGCTTCTATATCAATGACTCCTTCTCCCGATGCCGTGCTGCCGGAGCCCTCACCGCTTAATGCTTTCCATGCGGTGTCAGCCTCATCCTGAGTCATCTTACCCGCTTTCACGAGATTGGCGAATGCGGTCTTCTGATGATCCAGAAACTCCGCACGCTGCCGTGCCTGGATCTCCCCGGCTTTCTTCAGGATCTCTTCCTTATCAAGACGGGCAAAGAGGATCTCGGGTTCGGCGGTCACCTGTGTGGATCCGCCCTCTTTGAAACTGTTCAGTTCATCAAACTCCGGCAGTTTCAATCCCAGCTGTGCGGATATCTTATCGGATGTACCGGGCAGGAACGGTGCAAGCAGAGATGCTCCCATGATGATGCCCTCACACAGATTATACAATACGGTCGACAACCGATCCTTCTTTGCTTCATCCTTGGCCAGAACCCAGGGCTCGGTCTCGTCTATATACTTGTTCAGGCGCTTAAATACATCGAATATCTCCGTCAGTGCTTCAGCTGCATGAAGGGTTTCCATGCATTTCTCCACGCGGTCATATGCGCCGGATACAAACGCTTTCATATCCGCATCGATGACCGGATCTGCCACGCCTTTATCGGCTACGACCCCTCCGAAATACTTATTGCTCATTCCGATCGTACGGTTGACCAGATTGCCGAGTGTATTGGCCAGGTCCGAATTGACCCTTTCACACATGAGCTCCCAGGTTATGGTTCCGTCATTCTCATAGGGCATCTCATGGACTACGAAATACCGTACCGCATCCAGGCCGAACACATCGATCAGGTCGTCCACATATATCACGTTTCCTTTGGATTTACTCATCTTCTCACCGCCCTGCAGAAGCCAGGGATGTCCGAATACCTGCTTCGGCAGAGGTTCTCCGAGTGCCATCAGGAATATGGGCCAGTATATCGTATGGAACCTGATGATATCCTTGCCGATCAGGTGCAGGTCAGCAGGCCAGTATTTCTTATACAGGTCACCGTGGTTTCCGTCGGCATCATACCCTATACCGGTGATATAGTTGCTGAGAGCATCCAGCCATACGTACACTACATGCTTATCATCAAAGTCAACGGGAATACCCCATTTGAATGATGTACGTGACACGCACAGATCCTGAAGTCCCGGCAGAAGGAAGTTGTTCATCATCTCATTCTTGCGGGATACCGGCTGGATGAATTCGGGATGTGTATTGATATATTCGATAAGCTTCGGCGCATATTTACTCATCTTGAAGAAATATGCTTCCTCCTGCTCGGGATGAACCTTTCCTCCGCAGACAGGACATACGCCGTCCTTAAGCTGTGCCTGAGTATAGAAAGCTTCGCACTCGGTACAGTAGAGTCCCTCATAGGATCCTTTATATATATCCCCCTGATCATAGAACTTCTTAAATATCTTCTGTATCTGTCGTTCATGGTCTTCATCCGTCGTACGGATGAAGCGGTCATAGGATGTTCCCATCATATCCCAGAGATGACGGATGACACCCGCAGTCTTATCCACAAACTCCCTGGGAGTCAGGTTTTCTTCTAGGGCACGTGTCTCTATCTTCTGGCCGTGCTCATCACATCCGGTCTGGAAATGTACATCATAGCCGTCGGCTTTTTTATATCTGGCTATGGCATCCGCCAGCATGATCTCATAACAGTTTCCGATATGAGGTTTGCCGGATGTATAAGCAATCGCGGTAGTTATATAATATGGTCCTTTGTTGTTCATAATATAAGTCCTTTCGTTTATGTATCTGTCTGTTGCGGTCTGAGGATCTTCAGTTCATGATCTCATCTATTGCCGAAATGCATGCATCCCTGAATCCCGCTTTTTCGAGGGCTGCCACTCCGCGGATCGTGGATCCTCCGGGGGAACATACGGCGTCCTTGAGTTCTGCGGGATGTGTTCCGGTGGCAAGCTGCAGCGCCGCACTTCCTTTAACCGTGGCGCTTACCAGATCATATGCTGTATGTCTCGGGATCCCGTACTTAACCGCCGCATCACCCATGGCTTCTATATACATATCGATGAATGCCGGTCCACAGCCGGTGATCGCTCCGCCTATCCCCATCAGACGGGAAGGCAGTTCCTTTACGATACCCAGCCGGGAGAAAGCATCCATCACCTGCATTCGTTCTTCATTGTCCAGTGAATGCATCTCTTCAAACAGAAATACACCTTCACCTACCTGAGCCGGTGTGTTTGGCATTACAAACTGTATCTTTACGCCGTCAGGGCCGGACACGCTTATTCCTCTGCCGGCCAGTTCCTTGACATATCTGTCATGATCCCAGCCCAGGGCAATGGATATCACGGATCTGCCCCGCAGGTTTTCCGCTGTATTATCCAATATATCCTCTATCTGATAGGGCTTGCAGGCCATGATCAGTGTATCGCATTTTTCCGTAAGTTCACTGAGAGATGCTGCCGGCGTGAATCCTATCCTTGCGGCATTGCCCTTCAGTTTCTCCGTATGGGGCGCATAGGCATATACGTTTTCCCCGCTTATGACTCCCGAAGATATAAAGCCGTCGGCGATAGCCTGTGCCATATTACCCATTCCTATGAAGCCGAGTCTGTTCATGATCATCCTTTCCGATCTCTAATTGGTATTTGTATTTGTATTTGTATTTGTGTTGGTGTTGGTATTTGTATTTGTATTGGTATTTGTATTGTTTGTTGTGTTGTTTGTATTGTTTGAATTATTGGCGGCATTATTGGTATTGCCGGTATTGCTGTTCTTCTGTCCGTTAGTATCGGTTCCGCCCGTAAACTTATTCCACGCATCCAGTCCTACATAGTCATTCCCCTGGAATTTGAAATAAATCTTGTCAGGTTTGTCATAAGCATACAGGTTATTCGTGAATTTCACATTTTTCACATACTCGCTTGTCTTACCGCACCCGATGACGGCATTTTTATAGTCATGATTTCTCACGATGTTATCTTTTACATTGATTCCGTCACATTTCTCGAAATGAATCTCCCCGTTCACACCGTCATTGACCAGGGCACCGTTGTTATACAGTATATTGCCGACCAGCTCACTGTCAGTTACGAACCCGGAGTTGACTGCATCCACGCCTCCTATGGTGATACCCCCGTCGTGATTATCATGCACGGTATTGCCGGTCACGGAAATCTTGGTGGTAGGATACAGATAGTGATTGTTCTCTGCTGCCACTTCTATGCCGTATGCATTCTCGTAGGCGAAGTTTTCCTTGACGACACAGTCATGGGAATTCGTTACGTATATTCCCGCACAGGACCAGTACGGACACTGGCACTGATATACCGTATTGCCCGATATCTCGCAGTTCCGCGGCCTGTCGAACTCCTGATTCACACAATATCCGCCGCCGCCGTACAGATCTATGCCTATGTTCGATATACCGTATACAACATTACCGGTGAATTTGATGTCCGACACATTGCCTGATGCAGCCAGGGCCTCGCTGTAACCCGTATTCATGTCGTGAACCGTGTTGTTGTACACCGTGACATTTTTGATGGCTCTGTCTTCCGTCGGTCCGTTTCCGTATGCCAGTACCGCATATGCACCTCCCTGTCCGGGAGCAGCCGTACATGAAATGTTACAGAACTCACAGCTGGTTATATTGATATCGTGGACTCCCTCCGTCATTAATACGCCGTATACCCATGTTGCATATGAATACCCTATGCGTATTCCGGTGATATTGATATTGGAGTTACCGTTTATGTCAAATACCGCTCCGCGCTCACCCACACCGAGCGATACTGTTGCGGAGGATCCGGGATAGGCGGTTATGGTGATAGGAGCCTTCTCGGTTCCTGATATGTTCATGGTATTGGCACCCTTGTACACGCCGCTCATCAGATATATGGTATGTCCCGGAGTAACCGTATCTATGGCCTTCTGCACCGAGAAAAACGGATACTCATATGAACCGTCGTTCTCATCGTCATTTCCGGTAGTCGCAACATACAGATCCATATCCTTACGGCTGGCGGCATCGATGACCGTGCCGGCGGCGTTGGATATTATCTCCGCAGCAGTCCCTCCCATAATAGACGCATCTCTGGGAGCTCCGGTATCCGACGGAGTCGCAGAACCGTTAGCCGGTGCAGCCGCGTTCGGATCCGTTCCGGCTCCGTCCGGTACGGCAGTATCACCCGCAGTCTGGCTGCCAATGTTATAAAAAGGAGAAATATCTCCCCCGGTAATATACGGGTCCGTACTCGGATCATATGCTCCCTCGTAGGTATAGGACGGCATACTTCCGGATTCGCCCACAGAAGCAGTATCCGCGCTGTCATCAGTCTGAACCTGCGGATTAGTATCACCTATATTGACTATGGACCCGTCTCTCATGAAAATGGACGCACCAGAAGCACCGCATCCCGTGGATACGGCAGTTACGATTATTGATATGATGATTGCGGCCATGCGTCTGCTTCTATTCATAATTCCACATTCTTTCCCCAATTTACACTTCATTTAAATATACCACAAAAAACGGCGGACGTAAGGTATTCCCTATTCTCTTTTTCGATCCTTGTCAGTTGTATGATTGCCTCTTCTGTTAACAGGATTATTGCATAACATATATATCACAGTATACGTCCGAATACAGAAATTCCATATCGCCGCTCTGCAGGACGCCGGTACCCTTGTCCGCAAAAAGGATCAGGGTGTCTGTATTATGCTCATCTGCCGGAACATGCGGGTCCGCATCATATTCCGATATAAAAGATCCCGATGAGATGTATGTCACCTCTTCGAACTCAAGCAGTTCCGTCATGTCTGCCCACGCGATCCAGGACTGTCCGTCCGGATATACATATATGACATCCGCATCAGGATATGCGGCCAGGGTCGCCATGTGTTCCTTTTTCTCCGGATACAGAAATGATATCCCTCCATTCAGATCGGAGACCGCATTCATGACGATAAGTACAGCCAGCACCGTGCCTGCTGCTATCAGACCGTACCTCTCACTCTTATCCCCGTCTCTCGTCAGGACCCGTGCCACCTGGCAGGCTCCGGACATAAGGCCCGCCGTCAGACACAGATACAGGATTCCGAGCACGGGCATCTGATACCTTATAGAGCTGTCGCCCAGCATGAGCGCTGTCTTGGAGACCACGAGGAAGTATCCGGTAAGCGAGCAGCACAGGAGCATTACATCACTTCCGCATCTCCGGCTGTGACCGGTCTTCGCTCCTTCCACCGGAGTTTCATCTGCTCCTTCCATGAGCGCGCATACCGCTTCATCGGCCTCGTCATACCTGATCGGGGAATACCTTGCATCACGCGCGTCGCTTGCACTCCACCGGGCGATCCTGGGTCTCAATCCCCGCCGGCTGTCCGCATTCATCAGATACATTATGACCGCCAGACCGGTCAGGACCCACAGGATACCGCCGAATCCGATCCGGTTAACCTTTTCCGCGAAAAAGACTATTCGCTCCCACGTATTGCCGATATCAAAGAAATTGCCCGCAGCCTGTGCTCCGCGCTGCCCGCGAAACATCTGTGCGGGAAAAGCCGGATAGAACAGATAGCATGCTCCGAAGCTGACGATCATGGTAAGTCCGTAATACAGGGTTGTGCGTATCGACGTCGTCCTGATCATCTCACGGATATTCCATGCCACTGCCAGGAAGAAAAGCCATATGAAAAAGTAATAGTGCGTCATGAAGCCACAGAATGTAAGAGCTCCGAGCGCCGGCCAGAACCATTTATTATCGCTTTTTCCGAGATGAAGGAGCGTGACCGCAAGTATCCATACCGTCAGCAGCATATACATGCGTATGAACACGACTCCGGTAAGAGTAGCTGCACTTATGCCCCAGGCAAGGGTACCAAGGCATACTGTCATAACTGACGGAGCCGGGAGCAGTTTATCCCCCAGTCTCACCATCAGTATCAGACTTATCAACAGGCAGGCCAGATTGATCCACAGTCCCTGCCACATGCTGAACACACCGGGCATCAGTGAGCATACAGAATGAAGTATGAAATAATACACCGGCGGGTGTACATCCCAGGACTGAACCTCTCTCACGAGACCGTAATTAAATCCCTCTCCGTCCCGTACCGTCAGTTCATCCATAACGGTGTCTCTGCTCACCGTATCCTCGAGGACCGGACCGTATGTCCTGTTGCTTGAGTAATAAGAGTAGAACTCATCCTCATGCATTCCCTGCTTATTAAAACAGCAAACAACAGCCGCGACCATGACCGTCACGACTGTGATCATATAAAATACT
Source organism: uncultured Lachnospiraceae bacterium (assembly GCA_905234595.1). GTDB lineage: Bacteria > Bacillota > Clostridia > Lachnospirales > Lachnospiraceae > XBB2008. The sequence continues at coordinate 51,498 of CAJOID010000035.1, forward strand.
GTTTCAGCTGTATGTTTCTTCGAAAACATTTGTCTCCGTTTATGACAATCCGCGCAGCTTCATCGTCAGCCCGTGCACCCGTCTCACCATACGGGGTGCGGCTGACAGCAGTTTAAGCTTCCTGCGCTGATCATCATTCAGATAAGGATTGTCTGCGATATCCGTCTTATGCGACCTCAGATACCGCTTCACATCCCGGTAAAAAGGATCCGAATCCCTCATCATTCCTACGGGTATATGCAGCATATAATCCAGGCGTTGTACGAGAGCAAACCTGCGCGCATATACGGCCAGCTCCGGATACTTATCCGCAACCAGCGCCTCCATCCGGTCAGCGTTGACCACGATATCCCTGTATACCCTCGAAAACTCCGTCCTGAGGGTCCGTGTATTGCTGCCCGGGCGGTAATATACATGATATCCGATATCCGGGAGTATACCCACAGCATCTATATGACCGAGAAACTCCGTGAACAGCCTGAAGTCCTCATTCAGCTCCCCCTCCGGGAAAAGAGCGATATCAAACAGCTCGCGTCTGATGAGCTTGGTGTCAAACGAGCAGTCCCCGCGGTGAAGAAGCAGCTCTTTAAGGAATTCCCCGGATGATACCTCCGTCTCCGTCGCGGGCGGTGTCACCACCATCGGGAGCGCACTCCCGTCTGCCGCCACCTCATCCCGGCATATCTGAACCACATCCAGATGCCTGCTTGCAGCCATCCGCACAAGCTTTTCATACATGTCCGGTTCTATATAGTCATCGGCATCCACAAATCCCAGATACTCTCCGCCGGCTTCTCTGATACCGGCATTACGCGCAGCCGATGAACCGGCGTTTGCCTGATGGATCACCCTGATCCGCGGATCCCCGCCTGCAAGCCTGTCCAGGATAGCGGGGCTTGAGTCCGTCGAACCGTCATCCACCGCAATGATCTCGATATCCCTGTAAGTCTGGGATACACATGAGCGTATGCACTTTTCTATCAGTTCCTCCGTATTATATACGGGAATGATTATGCTTATCTTCATCAGTTACTTCGAATGACAGGAGCGATCGAGAGCGGTCCGCTCTCAGGAAGTGCGAATTCTCCCTCTCCGAGAAGAGCTTTTACCAGACCCACCAGTCTGTCCGCGGCTATATCAGCATTCCACTCATCGCGTATGGTCCTGTATCCCCTGCTGCCCAGATGGACATATCCGTGCCAGTTATGAAATACTCTGAGGACCACCTGCTCCATGGATTCATATACATCACCGGAGTATATCAGTCCGTTTTCGTTGTCTTCTATCAGATAAGGCACAGCGCCCATCTGATCACAGGCTATCTCTATGCATCCGCTGTTCATGCCTTCATTGACGACTGCACCCCAGCCCTCCAGATGATTGGATGTACTTATATGGATATGGCATTCACTCATCAGTGCCCTGACTTCGTCAGGTGCCAGACTGCCATGCAGAGTGACTTCCCCGGGAACCAGCTCGCGTACCCGGGTCCTGATCTCCTCAAACATCTCGCCGTCGCCGACCATATGGATGTGGAAGTGCTCGCCTTCCTCCCTGAGCCGTGCAGCCAGCCTGACCATATATTCCGGATGCTTGAGTGCAATGAATCTGCCCACCCATATTATCTGCACGCACTTGGGCTCACTCAGTCTTCTGTCTATCTCCGCAGTATCATATTCAATAAAAGGCGGGAAATATCCCCAGCGGAGCAGTTTGTCCGGATAGGCATGTATCAGATGAAAATCGGCCGCGGCATAAGCACCCGCACACAGCATAAAGACAGGCTTATTACGATAGCGTATATGCTCTTTGTACTTGGCTATCAGCCCTCTCGGACTGATGGCTTTGTAGGTACCTGTACGATACAGTCTTTCACTTACCCTGAGGGTAAGCTTACCGCTGTTCAGTCTCTTCTGTGCTATGTCTTCCCTCTCACTCCAGCCCAAAAGTACCACATCACTGTCATAGATCAGCTGCTCGCAGGAGGGATCCTCATACAGATGTTTCACATATGGCAGCTTATCGGCTCCCATGTCCCAACCCATATCAACACGTTCCTGCTCCATCGGCATGGTTGCCACAAACGTGAAATCTTCGCCCAGTCTCTCATACATGGCGTCGCAGAATGGCTGCTGGTGATGGTTGATGTAGTTGGATACAAAAACAAATTTCATCAGTTGATCTCCTCGGCTTGTGCAAATACAGTCATGCTGTAATACATCATCATAAGCGCGGAATAGTTGTTGTCGGAGTCATGATTCTCATGAGCATGTTTTTTTGCATTACGACTGTAAGCTTTTGTTATCTCCTCCTGAGCAAATATCTCGATGATATCTTCTGCCAGGGCCTCAACATTTCCGGCCGGGAACAGGATTCCATCCTGACCGCCCACCATCATGCTGGGGATCCCACCTACATTGGATGCCACACACGGAACACCCAGGAGCATCGCTTCTCCCAGAGAATTCGGTGAATTCTCCAGAGAAGAAGGACAAACAAATACATTACTGGACAGATACTGTTCCTTCATCTGGTCAGCATTTAGCTTGCCAAGCATCACCACGTGGTCTCTTAAGTGATACTTGCGTATCAGTTTGTACAGATATCTGCCGTATGAGCATCTCTTGACCCTGTCCTTCCAGGTATCACTGGCCAGAAGATTTGCCCCTGCCACATACAGCACAGCATCCGGATATGCCTCCAGGATACGCGGCATGGCCCTTAATACATAGTGAAATCCTTTGAGAGGATAATCACCCTGACTTAAGAATATACTGTGAGGTATGCAGTTCTCCTGCTTCCAGCTGCCCTGATAGAACGGCTGGCGCATGGTCTCCCCGACAAAATGATATTTAACCCCGGGGTGAATATCCTCCGCAGCTGTACGGTCAAAGTCGGTCCGGCCGGCAACATGGCCTGTTTCCCGGATCGCCTGTATCTCATTGATCCCCCTCTTACGGAATTTATCTATCTGCTGCCATACATTATCCCGGCGCACCAGGTCACGGAAGGTGATCCCGTATTTGACCGTTAACGGGATATCCGCCGTATAGTGCTCTGCTATGCGCGAGCATAATCCCTGGATTCCGACCACCGTATGATCGGGATCTCCAAATGCCCGTATCGCCGCCAATGCATGCGGATACTCTGTTCCGAAGACATGGACTATGTCCGGTTCGAAATCCGTGATAACCCCTCGCAGGGTATCCTCGAGTGAATCATCATAAATATACGGTTTATCGGTATCTTCGCCGAAACCGTATGCCTTGATAACGCAGTTCTCGCTGACGGTTATGGCTCTGTTTATCACCAGACCAGCTCCTTCGACCGGAAATGCCACTCCCAGAGTCAGTCTGTCTCCTATCGGCTTGAGCGAGATCTTCTCGATCAGTCCGGTCAGCCAGCCTTCCCTGTTTGAAACCGGCAGATTCAATTGTTCGGCGATCAACGGTATCGCCAGATTACATACCCACAATACTCGCATGTACTTACCTGCTGTCTGTTATGCCTTTTTGCCGTATACGGATGATTTGATCCTGTTATATATACCTCCGGTTACCGGATTGGAGGCGATGAGTCTGCGCAGCGGAGCAAGCGTAAGCCTCATTCTCCGCCTGTATCTCACTATCTTCTCATGAGGCATATAGTTCTCAACTATATCCGTATGCTCCTCTTTGGAGATCCGGCGGTTCTTCTTTTCTTCTGAGAATCCCCCGCCCATATATGAACTGATGATCTCGGACACATATACAAACCTGACCTTGGCTATATATGCACACCACAGAAACTGCTCATAGTCCGCGCGCACTTTATATTTTGTGTTAAAGGGATGCATGAGCAGGATCTTGCGGTCATATATGCATGCCTGATGACACGGAACATTGCGAAAAAGAGCAAATTCATCCATGTCCGGATTGGATGCCACCCGGGATCTCGACGTCCTGTCATATATATCTCCGTAGATGAGTAAACCCGGTCCGTCGATGTGTGCCGCGATGTTTTCCAGCACGTGTTCGTTATAGAGATAATCACCGCAGTTTAGGAACATCACATATTCACCGCCTGCTTCTTCCAGGGCCTGGTTCATGGCATCATATATGCCGTTGTCACGTCTGCAGATCAGACGTATCCTGGGATCTTCAGGCAGTTTATGCAAAGATCCGTCAGTAGAGATCCCGTCCTTGACTATGATCTCAATATCCTCGTAAGTCTGCGTTATGATGCTTTTTACGGTCGCTCTCAGCTCGTCACCGGCGTTAAGCGTCACCACGATGATCGTTATCTTCATATACGCCTGATATTCTTCGTCGCTATCACATCCACTCCGGTACCTGCCGCATCCTTAAGAACGGTTTCACCGATGAGCACGGGTGCTTCCACCGTGACTCCTTTCAGTTCCTTTATTATCTCATCGATCTTATCCTTGGGTATATCCTCTTTCGTCTTGACGGATACCACGGGAAGCTCTCCGTTCGTTACATTCACTATTGAAGTGACTATCCTGGTCGGATCGGTCAGTTCCTTACGCGCGTATACATCCCCTCTCGGACAGTTATTACCCGTCACGGTCATTTCTCCGCTGTCGTCTATATCGACGCTCAGCATACATCCCATAGGACAGTTTATGCATATCAGTTCCTTATGTTCCATGATCAACCTCTGTCGCCTCAGTTTTTACTCTCGATCGTTATATGATACTCTGCGGGCACGCCCTGAGAGATCAGGTCGGCTTTCTTAAGTATCAGCTGTTCCATCTCACCCGGCGCCATGATCCTCTTGTGAAGTCTGGACAATTCCCTGCCATCGGCATATGTAACGACATCCACGTCTTTATATACGGCTCCGACCCTGAATCGGATGGTAGTCAGGTCCGACATATGATCCGGTCTGAGTATCGACGGCACACTGTATCTCACGCCACCGTCCGTGACCACACGGACTTTTGCTTCCTCCGGTCCGGATCCCGATCCGGCACCCGCCTGAATATATGCTGCAGCATGCGCACCGGCCGCGCCGGCTTCTTCAGACACATAATCCACCAGATCATGTACATGCAGCACGTTACCGCACGAGAATACACCGGGTATGGAGGTCTCAAGGCTCTCATTCACCACAGCACCCGATGTGACGGGACTTAAGTTCACTCCCAGCTGACCGGAGAGTTCATTCTCGGGGAGCAGTCCGCAGCTGAGCAGAAGCGTATCGCATTCATAATACTGTTCACTTCCCGGGATGGGGTTCAGCTTATCGTCCACTTCCGCGATCGTTACGCCCGTCAGTCTTTTGTCTCCGTGTATCTTCACTACGGTATGGGACAGCATGAGCGGTATACCGTAATCATCCAGGCACTGGACTATATTCCGCTTAAGTCCGCCGGAATACGGCTGGAGTTCGGCCACAAGCTTCACGTGTGCTCCTTCCAGCGTCATTCGTCTGGCCATGATCAGACCTATATCTCCGGATCCCAGGATCACGACCTCCCGTCCGGGCATACGACCCTCGAGGTTAACGAAGTACTGTGCCGTACCGGCCGTGTATATGCCGGCAGGTCTCTCACCGGGTATATTCAGAGCACCTCTGGCCCTCTCTCTGCAGCCCATTGCCAGGATGACCGCATCAGCCTCATATATCGTGAGGCCTCCCTGCTCATCCATAGTAGTCACTGTCTTGGTATGGCCGTCATCCGCAAGCTGCAGATCGGTCACTATCGTAGACAGTCTGTACGGAACGCCCAGTTCCTCCACCTGACTGATATATCTGGCAGCATATTCTGGACCGGTCAGTTCCTCTTTGAAGGTATGCAGACCGAATCCGTTATGGATGCACTGATTCAGGATTCCTCCGAGCCTCACATCACGCTCAACGATAAGCACATCCGTTATACCGGCCTTATATGCGGATACACCTGCCGCCAGACCGGCGGGGCCCCCACATGTTTATTCATGGGAGACACCTCCCTTCGGGGCGATCCCGTCCGTGTCTTTGGGATATCCGGTCAGCAGACCGGAGTCGCCGCCTTTCTTGGTTATCTGAGCTATATCTACCCCCAGCTCACGTGCCAGGATATTGACCTGCTTGGGTGTACAGAATCCTGCCTGGCATCTGCCCATGCCTGCACGGACTCTTCTCTTTACACCATCCAGAGTGACGGCTCCCACCGGCCGGTGAATGGCCTCAACTATCTCTCCCTCAGTGACCAGCTCACATCTGCATATGACCTTGGCATACAGCGGATCCTCCGCGATCAGTCTCTGTCTCTCCTCCGTGTCAGCGAGAGCTATACAGGGAATGGCCTTCCTGGTGGCTGTGAAATCATCCTTCATCCCGGGATGACAGATCCCGTCTACGATCCCGGCAACATATCTGCCTATAGCCGGAGCCGCGGTCAGTCCGGGAGACTCTATTCCGGCAGCATCTATGAATCCGGGGGCATCACTGACTTCTTCTATGATGAAATCTCCGCCGTCCTCATGGGCTCTCAGGCCGGCAAAAGAAGTAATGATATTTCCCTTTGACGGCAGCGCCTTAACGCTCCTTGCTCCGGTGACTATTACGGTATTGAGACCTTCGGCTGTGGTGTCGGTCTTATCATGATCCTCTACATCCGTCGCCGTGGGACCTACCATCAGATTTCCATGCACCGTAGGGGTGACCAGCACGCCCTTGCCCTTGGCCGTGGGCAGCTGGAAAAGCGTAGCCGACACATATCCGCCCACCTTCTTGTCCAGGAGACAATATTCGCCCTTGCGCGGAGTGATATGGATCTTATCGTCCGATACCATATTGTGAAATCTGTCAGCGTATACTCCTGCGGCATTGATCACTATATCAGCATATATCTGTATGGCCCCGTCCTTATCCAGGCCGTTACGGATCGAAGCGTGCTGCTCGCAGTCCAGTAAATATCCTTTATCGGATCTTTTGATGCCGGTAACTTCGGTATCAAAAGAAAACTCCACTCCGTTGACCGCTGCGTTCTCAGCCATGGCGACGGTCAGAAGAAACGGATCTACCACTCCTCCGGTGGGTGCATAGAGGGCGGCTGCAACCTCATCCGACACGTTCGGTTCCATGGCACGCACCTCATCTCCGCTCAATATCTTCAGACCTTCGACTCCGTTTGTACGTCCGCGCTCCAGAAGATCATTCAGGGCATCCATATCGGACTCATCGAAACACAATACCAATGACCCGTTATTCCTGTACGGAAACCCCAGTTCCTTCGCAAGTTCGGGCATCAGCCTGCTTCCTTCTATGTTGAATCTGGCCTTCAATGTGCCGGGTTTTGCATCATACCCGGAATGCGCTATCCCGCTGTTGGCCTTGGATGTGCCTTCACACACGTCGGAAGCCCGTTCGACCACCAGAACATCCAGCTGTCTGCGGGACAGTTCTCTCGCTATGCATGTACCGGTGACTCCGGCACCTATGATAACTACCTGTTTTTTAAGCATTGTAAAATCTCCGTCCTTGGTTTAATCATCTATATCCAGATATTCGAGTTTATTGACCTTTTTCTGCGGCTTGTTATCTCCGTGTCTGACCATGCTCATGGTCACAAATGCAGCTATCATGAACACACATGCATATGGGAAGAGGGTCCGGTATGATACATACTGAAGCAGGGCTCCCGAGAGGATAGGCGTCATTATCTGAGCCGACATGGAGAATGTATAATACAGACCGGTATACTTGCCGACATCGGATTCTTTGCACATCTCAACTACCATTGGCAGGGAGTTTACATTGATCGCAGCCCATCCCACGCCGTTTAATACAAAAAATATGTTGATGGATGGTGAAAAATCCCTGTATAATGCAACACTCGTATAGCTCACGAACAGCATTACTATACCTATCAGTATGGATCTCTTGCGCCCTATCCTGGCTGCCATGATGCCGATAGGGATATAACTTATGCACGCAGCCACCGTTCCGACCATCAGACAGTTGGCATATCCGCCGTTCTTCATGTTCCACACGGTGGTAGCATACCTGGACCAGGCCGTGCTTACGGCATTATATGCGGTAAACCAGAGCGCTATCGATACCAGTATGAGAATAAGGCTCTTTTTTACATCCGAAGGCAGTGCGCCGCCTTTTTCCGTGGCCTCAGCAGTCTCTACCGCTGATCTGAGCACTTCATCATTGGAATTCTTGACTTCCAGAGCCTGAGACGCTTCCCACTCCTCGTTTTCTCTGGCGACCTCCGGGGCCAGTTTCTTCTCCCTGATCGTGAGCACCAGAACTATCACGGCTACGATCATGATCGCTATAACACCGAGCAGGATCGGCATATAATCATTGTCATCTTTCGAAAGGACCGATATCAGTATCAGCGTATAGACTCCGCCGATGGCTCCCATCAGGTTGATGACCGCATTTCCCTGACTTCTGAGAGGCTTGGGTGTCAGATCGGGCATCAGCGCTACAGCCGGGGAACGATACAGTCCCATCGCTATCAGCAGCAGAAATAATACGGTAATGAACATCACGAGGGATGCCCGGCGATTAGCCACTCCGACCAGATACAGGAGTACGGTCGCCAGCAGTGTTCCGACGATGACAAAGGGAGTACGGCGTCCCATCGGGGTGTCAACCCTGTCGGATATCGTGCCGAGTACCGGCAGCAGGAACACGGCCAAAACGTTATCAAGTGCCATGATCGCACCTGTGATCGTCTCGTTTAAGTGAAACGTCTGCTGAAGCATGAGCGGTATGATGTTGTCGTACATCTGCCAGAAAGCACAGATCGACAGAAACGCCAACCCTATGAAAAATGTTCTTCTATAATTGAGTTTCATTCTGACCCTCCGATCACTCTATCCCATCAAACCATTTTTCAGGCTTATCGTGTTTTATCTTATCGGCAGCGCGGATATCCGTTCCCAGCTGCACCTCCATGATCCTGAGCGTATCAAATGCGTGGATCATATGGCGCGCTCCGGCCGGTATCCGGATCACATCGCCCGGCCCGACACGTCTTACCTCGCCGTCCACGTTGGATGCGCCCTGTCCGCTCAGGACCGTCCAGACCTCATCTCTGTATTCATGGCTGTGATAATTCATTTCATGTCCGGGAGTAAGCGTCACACGGATAGTCAGGGAATCATCCTCCACATCAATGACTCTGAACTCACCCCATGATTTCTCAGCATATCTGACATCGCCGCCCAGCGAATCCACGTATGGTTTGATGTAGCTCGACTGCTCCTTGTCGGACACCAGCACACCTTCGGGAGAAGCTGCTATCACCACATCTTTCAGACCCATGGCTATGATCGGCATATCAAGCTCATTCAGTATGTTCACGTCCTTACAGGTATCATTAATGATCCCCTGTCCGATCACGGGTTCGTCCATAGCCTCCGTCAGGGTATTCCATGTTCCCAGATCCTTCCATTCTCCGCTGAAACGGAGCACGTCTATCGAGGTTTCCTTCTCTCCCACGGCATAATCAAAACTGATCTTGGTAAGGGTTTCGTATGTATCAAACAGTGTTCTGTAATCTGACGTACCCAGTATCTCCTCTGTCTTATCGAGCAGATACCTGAGCCTGAAGCCAAAGACTCCGGCATTCCACAGGGCACCCTGTTTAATGTATTCTGCCGCGGTCTCCTTATCGGGCTTTTCTTTAAATGCGCTTACCTGACTGAATTCACCCATATCTTCCGGTATGACATATCCGTATTTTTCACTGGGATAAGTGGGTTCGATCCCCATGAGTCGCCCCAACAGGGGTATAGCTCAACTGGTAGAGCGTCGGTCTCCAAAACCGCAGGCTGAGGGTTCAAGTCCTTCTGCCCCTGCCACACGAAAATTCAGAGCCGTAGTCAAGTCGACGCGGCTCTTTAGCTTTTTGGAGGTGCTTATCGTGAACATTTTAATGCGTTGGGGAATTCGGGCGATAATCGCGGCGGCGGCCGCTCATTTGGTTTTCGTGCTGTTCATGCTCGTCAAGGTGCTGACCGCTTAATCATGGCTGTATCGCAAACACGACGATTATCGATTGAAAAATATCGACGTGAAAAACGTGACCAACTTGCTGTTGACGTTTCGAAAGGCAAGCGCGACGTTTACAAGGCGGGCGCGGCAACGTTGAGGCTCAGTTTGTCAATGCTGATTCAAACGGTCGTCGAAGACTACTTGAGCCGGCACGCGGGCGAAGACTTTATCACTGCGCCGACGCCCAAGCCCGAATCGGACTGCTCAAATTTATCGACTTGCTTGTCTGACGGCTTCGGACAAAATAATCGCGGCGGATGTCGCGACGTTCAAGCTCTCGGCGTGCCCGCGCATCGGTATGAAAATCTTGCGGGCGACGTCGAGTATTTCTTTTGACACGCCCGAAGCCTCCGAACCGAAAACTATCGCGACGGGCGACCGCGTGAAGTCGCGACGGTGATAAATCTCCGCCGACGCGTCGACT
>CAJOID010000036.1:0-45124 GCA_905234595.1 uncultured Lachnospiraceae bacterium
AGGTATACAGGTCTTGCTTCAAACTCGGATTTCATTATCCTGAATGACTCCTCGATTTCCCATCTGTCATGGTTTATCTTTGCTATGTCAGCAGGATCATCATCGAGGTTGGTGCATACGGCATAGAAACCGTCGTACCTTGATTCCTCAGCGATGGCTGTTTCGTCAAGCTCATACATTGCCCTGCTTGCGATCTCTCCGTCGTTTGTAAATGGAGTCTTCTTTATGAATCTCTTTGCATCATTCTGTGAGCGCTTATCAGCTGAAGATGGCTTTTCAATAAGCTTTTTTGCTCTTTCTATCTGGCGGTTTCTTACAGTCTGCTGGTATTCCTTGTACTTAAGAGAGTAGGTAACAATAATGGTCTGGTCGAAGGTTATGTCTCGTTCTTCGTCATAGCCCTCAATAAGTTTCTGCTTATAGAAAATCTTCTTTCTGTTTTCCGGAGTGTCCTCAAGCTCTGATATATCATATTTTTTCTTACTGCCTTCAAGCTCCCAACCTTTAGGGGCGAGACACCAGTCCTTTAAATCTGCTTTAAGCTTTTTTATCGACTGGGTAGTTATAAAGCTTCTTTCACCATAGTTGTTGAACTTCCTGTTTGCGTCAGAAGAAAGCCCTGCATCGGTACATACGATAAACTTAGATAATTCAAAGTCACGCATTATCTGCTGCTCAAGAGGCTTTAAGGATAACTGTTCATTCTGATTTCCAGGATTGATACAGAAAGCAAGAGGTATCCCTGATTTGTCCATGAATAGTCCCATCTGGACTATGGGGTTAGGACGATGTTCTTTACTGGGGCCGTACTGCTTAAGTCCGTTTTCGCGTTCCATTTCAAAGAAGTAGTTTGTACAGTCATAGAAAAGAACGCCGGTATTTCTTTTTACAAGCTTTTTGGATCGTTTGTAAAGCTCTGCCTGTATCATGTCGGAATTCTCAGAAAGTGTGGTAAGGGCACGGTATACCTGATGAAGTTCAAACTTTGGTTCCTCAATAAGGTCCTGCGATTGCTCATAACAGGAGAGCTTTGATGAGGGGAAGAGTATCCTTCCGTAGATGAGTCTTGAGAGTATGTTATCAAGATCATACTCAAAGGAATTCTCTTTTTTTATCTTTTTGCAGATAGAAGGCAGACCAAGCTGATAATAGATCTGCTGCAGGAAAAGGTAGCCGGCATTAAAGGCAAGGCGTACATCTGCATCAACAACCTTGTCTGTGGATAGTGGTATCAGCACTTTGTGGTCAGAAGCAGCCTCTTCTTCATTCATGATACGGAGCTGTTCCTTAGCCCACGCATCAACATCATCCACACCGTATGTTTCCCGGATTGATTTTTCTGTACCAAGCTTTTTGACTATTTCTGATGAATTCTTGCCATCCCTCCTGACCGATCTGATGATGTAATAAGAAACTGCATTTTTAGATTTAACTTTGTTTAATCTCACCGTAAGACCCTCCCCAATATCTAGTTCTATTATAACACAATACGGCATTACGGTATACAAGATTTTGAATTTTGCGTAAAAAAATAACCCATTATTGGGTTTCAGCGATTTTGGGTGTCAAACTTCCGCCCGGGTTTATCCCGGGGATCGTTTTGTGTATCACCTGTCTCGAAATTTATGCTAAAATAATAAATTGGGAGATAAGTTATGCGAGTAGCGATTTGTGACGACAGTCAATTGGATGCAAAACGTATAGAGTGGGCGCTTACGAATGTGAGCAATGATCTGGAGATAATCTATTTTTCATCCGGTCATGCGTTCATTGAAGCGGTAGAGGGCGGCGAAGAGTATGAAGTCGTCTTTCTGGACATATATATGCCGGGTGAGAACGGTGTGGATGTGGCTGAGCGTATCAGGGATCTGCTGCCTCAGATTGGTATCATTTTCTCTACATCCAGTCCCGATCATGCCGTCGAGGCATTTAAGGTCCAGGCAGTGGACTATCTGATCAAGCCCAGTACAGAGCTTGATATCATCAAGGCATTTACCAGAGTGGGCCTGTCTGCCGACAGGAGGGCGAATACCGTTCTGATCAAAGCCGGTGGAGAGATTCTGGTCTTCAATCAGGCGGAAGTGGCGCGTATAGAGAGCGATAAGCACTATACGCATATCATTACGTCCGATGGCACCGACACTACTCTGCATATGAATTATTCCGATGTGGCAGCCAAGTTTAAGCGTGGTTTCATGCAGGTTAAACGGGGGCTGACAGTCCGCATGGATCAGATAAGCCGTATCAGCGGGGATGTAGTGCATATGTCTGACGGTCTTGAGTTCAAGATGAGCCGTGACCGTAAGGACGAGCTGATACGTATGTATCTCGGATACATGGAGGGAGAGGCCTCAGAGAGGTGACCGGCAGTTTATGAAGAGCCGCAGACATATACCGGTTATTATATTTGTGTCTCTGATGCTTCTGATAGTCACCTCCATGAACACATGGATGGTTTTCAGACAGACCAGACAGCAGACCAGAGATACCGGCATCTATCAGCTTGAGATGATCAGTGGTGAGCTGGAGCGGACCATCAGCCAGGCCGGGGTTCTGACCATGGAACTGGCCATGGCAGCCAGAGAGTACCTGGACGATGAGCAGGCGCTTGAAGCGTTTATGTATGAGAGCAAGGCTGAACTGGTGGCAGGCTCTTCGGGTGCTTTCAATATGTATATCGCGGGCACGGGCTTCTCCGTTTTTCCTGATTTCGATATGCCCGATGATTATATTCCCACTGAGCGTGTATGGTATATCGGTGCAAAGAAGACACCGGGCCGAACCTATGTGTCACCTCCGTATCAGGATGCGATGACGGGTGACATCTGTTATACAGTATCTGTCATGCTGGGTGACGGTGATGTCGTACTCGGTGTCGACTATACGATGGAGACCATCCAGGCACATATCGAGCAGATGTATCAGGACGGCTCACACAATGCCGTGATCGTGACTGATGAAGGCATCATAGCCGGATGCTCCGACCAGTCACTGATAGGCACCAAGCTGACATCCACGCTGCCTGATTATACTGCCATATGGTCACTGGCCAGGAACACTGATGACGTGGCTACATCCAGGATCAAGGCCGATCACCTGTATGATAATCTCTTTGCCACGCAGTCGGGTAACGGATGGTATCTGATCGTCAGCGAGAGCGACTGGGATATGTACAGCGGGTCCTATACCCAGCTGGTGGTCACAATCACTCTGTCGGTGATGCTTTTTGCCATAGTGATCATCCTGTATGTACAGGCGGTACGGAGCCGTAAGAGTGCCGAGGATGCTCTGGCTTCCAGGGATGAATCTCTCTCGGGTATCACTGCGGAACTGAAGCAGTCGCTGATTCGTATCCTGAACAGTTCCAGTGCGGATAATACAGACAGCATATATGACTACAGAGCCGAACTGGCCCGTATATAGGCGGCGGGAGTGAACCTGCTGTCTCTCATCAACAGCATACTGGATTTCTCCAAGATAGAGGACGGCAAGATGGAGATCATTCCCGTCAGGTATGATCTGGCCACTGTCGTAAATAACCTCGTGAATTCCATAGCACAGAGAGCCAAAGATAAATCGCTTGACCTTTCGGTCAATGTGGATGAGGGACTGCCTACGGTTCTGTACGGCGATGACCTGCGTATATCACAGGTTGTCATGAACCTGCTTATCAACGCTGTCAAGTATACGGACAGAGGCTCTGTGTCGCTGAACGTGAGTGAAGACCGCAGAGAGAACAATTCGGTTTACATAACATATAAAGTATCCGACACGGGCATAGGTATCCGTAAGGAGGATATGGATAAGCTCTTCGGTTCGTTCGAGAGGATCGAGGAGACACGCAACAGAAATATAGAAGGTACCGGACTCGGCATGTCCATAGTGACGAGGCTGCTCGACAGGATGGATAGCTCACTCAATGTGGAGAGCGTGTACGGCGAGGGCTCGGAGTTCTCTTTTGTCATCAGGCAGGATATCGTGGATCCTCATCCGGTCGGAGATTACCGGAAGCGTCTGGGTATCACCGAATACACAGGCAGCCAGACGCATCCGTATGTGACCGGCGCCAAAGTGCTCGTGGTGGATGATAACGAGATGAACTTAAAGGTCGCTGCGGGGCTGCTTAAGCTAAACGGCATCAAACCGAATCTCGCATTCTCCGGTGCCGAAGCCATAGAACGTATGAAGGAGACTCCGTATGATCTCGTTTTCCTGGATCATATGATGCCGGAGATGGACGGCATGGAGACTCTTAAGATCTTAAAAGAGAATGATCTGATCCCCAAGGGATGTGCGGTCATTGCGCTTACCGCCAATGCGGTAGTCGGGGTCGGAGACCTGTATCTCAATGCCGGATTCAGTGATTATCTGTCTAAGCCCATAGATGTGGAGAGGCTTGAGGATAAGCTGGTCAAGTTCCTGCCCGCCGAAATGATAGAGATGAGAAATGCGGATACCGGAGAAGACGGCGGAGACAGAGGCCTGTATGCGGAACTTCTGTCGGATTATGCGGGTGAGTATGAGGACAGGCGTACCAAGCTCGGAGAGTATCTGAAGAGCGCCAATGTCAAGAAATACCAGATCCAAGTGCATTCGCTCAAATCCACTTCCCTGACGATAGGTGCGGAGGAGATGTACGCTGATGCCAAGCGTATGGAGGAGGCAGCGGCAGCAGGCGACATACCGTATATGGACGCACATCACGACGAACTCATGAGCAGATATGCGGCTCAGGTTCTGTAAGTGTCCGAAATAGTGGGAGCAAACAGTACACAGTAGAGGAGAAATCGGGTGGCAGACTGGATCATAGTGGTAGATGACGACATAGCCAATCTCAAGATGGCCGGTCATATATTGAGCAAGAACGGTATGCGTGTTACGGCTCTCAAGTCGGGTACGCTGCTGATCGATTATGTCAGGAAACACGGTTTGCCCGATATGGTCCTCCTTGACATACTTATGCCGGATATGGACGGGTTCGAGACCCTCATACATCTGAGAGAGTATGAAAAGGAGACCGATCACCAGCCTACACCGGTCGTGTTCCTGACCGCCGACGAAGATAAGAGTGTTGAGATGCGCGGGTTCCAGATGGGCGTGTCCGACTTCGTGCGTAAGCCTTTTGATCCGGATGTCCTGACTCAGAGGATCATCCATATCATAGCGGACAACCGCAAGATCATGAACATCACGGAGGAGGCCACCAAAGACGGCCTGACGGGGTTCCTGAACAAGGAGTCCACCAGAGACCGTATCGAAGCCATGGTCAAAAACGACACCGGCGCTCTGTGCATGATCGACCTGGATTCATTCAAACTGGTCAATGATATATACGGTCATGAGATGGGAGACCGTGTGCTCGTCAGATTCTCCGAGATCGTCAATGCACATATGGGCGAAGGCAGTGTGTGCGGACGTATAGGCGGAGATGAATTCCTGATGTTCGGCCTGAACATGCGTCGCGAGAGCGATATAAGTGCGTTCAGCAAAGCTGTTAATGATGAACTTGTGGCTGCTGCCAGACAGCTCATGGGAGAGGATATGCGTATCCCTCTGGGCGCTTCGATCGGTGCCGTATCGGTTCCCCAGCAGGGTACTGATTACGACGACCTGTTCTCAATGGCAGATAAGACTCTCTACCTCGTCAAAGACAGAGGCAAGCACGGCTATGCGATGTACCGGGATGAAACCGAGGATTCGCTGTCCGGCGGCGTCCGTGACATGGACTTAAAGACCGTCAGCAAGCTCCTCGAGGAGAGATCCATTCCCCAGAGCGTCATGTGGATGGGGCGTGAGGCTTTCTCAAACGTGTACAGGTATATGATGAGATACCTGGAACGGTATGATGTGTATGCGTATAAAGTGCTGTTTACGCTTCATTTCACTGATGATGACATCAGTATTAATCTCAGGGACCGTGTTATAGAGGCACTTAGGGATGTGATCAAGGTTTCGCTCAGAAACAGTGATATCATGGTTCAGATCAGCACCGAACAGTTCTTTCTGCTGCTGCCCGAATTAAGTCCCGAGCATGTGGACAGAGTCATAGGCCGTATGGTCAATGCCTGGGATAAGAACGAGCTCAGTGCGAATACGGAACTCAAATACGAGTATTCCGGAGCCACCAGCGGCGATAACGGCCGTCAGTATGCGCCGGGCGGAGGGTATCATATAGTCGTGGTCGATGATGACGGGACCAATCTCAAGATGGCCGAGCATATCCTTGCACAGGAAGGCATGCAGGTGACCTGTCTCAGGTCCGGTCAGGCACTGCTTGACTATGTGCAGGAGAATGACCCCACGCTCATTCTGCTCGATGTAAATATGCCTCAGATGGACGGGTTCGAGACCATGCAGCGCCTCACATCCAAGGGAGGCCGGGTATCACGCATCCCTGTCATATTCCTGACGGGAACGGATGATGACAGCACCGAAACTCACGGATTCGCCATGGGTGCGATGGATTTCATACGTAAGCCCTTTGTACCGGAGATCCTGATAGTCAGAGTCAGACATGCGATAGAGCTCATCAGACTTCAGAACAGCCTGAAGACCGAAGTCAGTGAGAAAGTCGAAGAGAACGAGCGTCTCTCGATGCATATAATCCAGGCTCTGGCGGCTTCGATAGATGCCAAGGACAAATACACGAGCGGTCATTCCGGACGTGTGGCCGAATACTCCAAGGAGATATCAGCCAGATACGGATATGACTATGACTCCCAGAACAATATCTATATGATGGCTCTGCTGCACGACGTAGGTAAGATCGGCGTGCCCGATCATGTCATCAACAAGCAGGGCAAGCTGACCGACGATGAGTATGAGCAGATCAAGAAGCATCCGGAGCTGGGTGACCAGATACTTAAGAAGATCATCGAGATGCCGGGTCTGTGTACCGGTGCGAGATGGCATCACGAGAGATATGACGGTCAGGGATATCCCGACGGGCTCTCGGGCGGCGCCATTCCCGAAGCTGCCCGTATCATAGCCGTGGCCGATGCATATGATGCCATGAGCAGCCGCAGGAGCTACCGTGACGTCATGCCCCAGGCCAAGGTGCGTGCAGAGATAGAGAGATGCCGCGGGACTCAGTTTGACCCTGTATTTGCCGATATCATGCTGTCCATGATAGATGATGATCCGGAATACAGAATGAGAGAAGATTATTGATAAGTAGATAAAGAAACACTATAAAAATACAGAGAGGTGAAAAAATGATCAGAGACAATAAGATTTATCTGGGGATGGCAGACGGCGAGAGAGTCGAGTTCGACTTAAAGATGGCTAACCGCCACGGACTAATCGCAGGTGCTACCGGTACCGGTAAGACCGTGAGCCTGAAGGTGATAGCCGAGAGCCTGTCCGATGCGGGAGTTCCCGTATTCATGGCTGACGTCAAAGGTGACCTGGCAGGCATGTGCGAACCCGGTGAGGACAAGGAATTCGTCAAAGCCAAGAAGGACGCTTTCGGACTCGAAGAGCAGGGTTTCTCTTTCAAGGGTTATCCCGTAAACTTCTGGGATGTGTACGGTAAAGGCGGAATGCCTCTACGCACAACCGTATCCGAGATGGGCCCGCTGCTCATGTCCAGAATACTGGGCCTGACCGATACACAGGCCGCCGTTCTGACCGTAGTATATAAGATAGCCGATGATAACAATCTGCTCCTGATCGATACCAAGGATCTAAAGGCCATGCTCGCATATGTTGAGGAGAATGCCGCAGACTTTGCCATGGAATACGGTAATATGTCCAAGCAGAGCCTGGCTGTCATCGTCAGAGCAGTAGTGGCACTGGAGAGCCAGGGCGGAGAGCAGTTCTTCGGAGAACCGGCTCTGGATATCAGCGACTGGCTGACCACCAACTTCGACGGCAAGGGCATGATACAGGTCCTGGATGCCAGAGATCTGGTGAATTCTCCCGCCATGTACTCCACTTTCCTGCTGTGGATGATATCCGAACTGTATGAGACTCTCCCCGAGGTCGGAGACCTGGAGAAGCCCAGGATGGTATTCTTCTTCGATGAAGCACATCTCCTGTTCGACAGCGCTTCCAAAGCTCTGCTTGAGAAGATCGAGCAGATCGTGAAGCTGATCAGATCCAAGGGTGTGGGCATATTCTTCGTAACACAGTCACCCAAGGATGTACCCGATGCCATCCTCGCCCAGCTGGGTAACAAGGTTCAGCATGCTCTTCATGCTTATACACCTGCCGAGACCAAGGCAGTTAAGCAGGCAGCCGAGTCATTCCGCGCCAATCCCGCTTTTGACACATATGATACTCTCATCAATCTCGGAATAGGTGAGGCGCTCGTATCCACGCTCGAGGCCGACGGTGTACCTACGATAGTCCAGAAGACATCCATACTGCCTCCCCAGTCATCAACGGGAGCAATTGATGATTCCGTGAGAAAGCAGATGATCGAGTCCGGTTCTCTGTTCAAGAGATATAACGATTTCTTCGACAGGGATTCCGCATATGAGTTCCTGACCAGGAGAAATATGGAAGCTCAGGCTGAGGCAGACAGGCTCCGTGCCGAGGCAGATGCCAAGAAGCAGGCTGAGATAGAGGCTAAGGAAGCCGAGAAGAAAGCAGCCGAGGAAGCCAAAAACGCAGAGAAGGAAGCCGCAGCCGCTGCAAAGCAGGCAGAGAAGGAAGCCGCAGCCGCAGCCAGACAGGCAGAGAAGGAAGCAGCCCAGGCAGAGAAAGAAGCCCTGGCAGCTCAGAAAGCAGCTGAAAAAGAGGCTGCAGCCAAGAAAAAGAAAGTTAAGAACGTCGTATCAAGCACCGCAGGAAGTGCGGGCGGTACCGTGGGCCGTGAGATCGGTAATGCTCTGGGCAGCGCCGTAGGCGGCAAGTTCGGTAAGAAGATCGGCGGTAACGTAGGTGCAACTCTCGGCAGAGGAATCCTGAAGACACTGTTCTCGCTGTGATCTGCTTATTTTGATGCATAAAAGTCCTAAGTTACAAATATCCGGTCTTATCGGAATAATATGTGTACTGATCGGAGCAGGGGTCCTTATACGGACCGCCTGCTTCGTCATGTCCGCAGATATATGGTTTGACGAGCTCTTCACGGTAGAACTTGCGCTTAAGCCCATGAACGAGATGCTCGCTCTGGCTGCCCGGGATGTGCATCCTCCGCTGTACTATATTCTGACACATTTGGTTTACATAACACTCCATTCGGCATTTGGCACGGATGTTACGGTGGCTGCCAAGATCACATCGATCCTTCCGTATGCAGGTGTCTGCATATATCTGATGACTTTCGTACGCAGAAGATTCGGCCTTACCGCAGCCGGGATCGCTTTTCTCCTGATCATGACGATGCCGCATATGAGTGAGTTCATGGTGGAGGCACGTATGTACTCCTGGTGTGCCTTCTGCCTGCTGGCGATGTATATACATGCCGCGGAGTATATCAGATCGATCGATTCGGGCGCAGATTCCGGGGATAGGGGACGCCGTTCGGGCAGGTTATCCCTTATACATCCGGTGTGTGTGATGTTATACGGCATAGCATCCATGTATCTGCACTATTACGGACTCATAGGTGCTGCTCTGACAGCACTCGGTACGCTGGCAGCCGTTTTCATCCTGGAGAGGAGAGGCGGGCTGTACTCTGCGGCCGGCGATACCCATCTCCGCATTACTCATGGCAGGATCGTATTGATGTGTATAGCTGCAGCCATTGCGGCATATGTCCCCTGGATACAGGTACTTAAGGGACAGATAGGACAGGTTTCGGAGAGTTACTGGATACAGCCGGTGACTTTAAGGACACTGGCAGGAAGCGTGAAATACGTATTTATGCCTGCTTTTGAGAACGGAGTATTCAGCGTGATATGCGCGCTGGTGATGATCGCGGGATTTCTGTGGTTCACGGCAGAGTATATCAGGCATTCACGTGCCTTTCAGGGGAGGTGTGACGATAAGATAGCGAGTGTTATCTGCGCGATCGCGGTTCCGGCAGGTCTTGTGATCGCCGGTTTTATCGCATCACTGATCATCAGACCGGTTTTCGTATACAGATATATGTTCCCGGCGATGTTCATTTTCTGGACGGGGGCAGGTATCATGGCGGCAGACATGATCGAGCGGATGACCGGTACATTCGGCATCCCGGGCGAAAAAGCACGCTCCGGTATAGTATCTTCTATGCTTGTATGTCTGATATGTGCTGTATATGTATGTGCGGGAGTGAGGAGCTACAACCTGTTTAGGTGGGAAGAGAGCCGCAAGGCTGAAGGCATGAAGAGGTGCACGGAGGTCTTTGATGAGATCGGACGTGAGCATCCCGATACCCTGATAGTATGCAATTTCAACCAGATGCAGGCCATTCTCTGGCACTATCTGGACAATGATTCCCTGCTCTGGGGATACACTGATGAGACTCTGATAGCTGAGATATGCGGCAGATCTCCGATAGTCATGACGGATGATCCCGTGAAGCTTAAAGAGATCGTATCGGACCGGGGTCAGAATGAGTTTCTTTTTGTCGGAAGCGGCAATGCACGTGATGAGATTATCGAAGAATGGAAATCTTGCGGATTTTTTACAGAATTGTTACAAGATAGTTGTTTTTTGGAAAGGTATTATGCTAACATATATAAGGTTGGTTTCGAAAGGTGATCCATGCGTAAGTTTAAGATAAATCTGAGGAGTGTGATCATAGGCGCATCGGTAGGCATGATAGCCGCCGCAGCGCTTGTTTTAAGTGCGTTTGCTTTCAGCGATGACGATGGCGGGGATTCATCCCGTGTCGTAGAGGAGATGAAGGCAGACGGTTCTTATATACTTGCTCAGGCTGCTGAACTTGACGATGTGGAAGACATTTCGGATGAGACGGTTACCGGTGATGAGTACGGCGAAGAAGGACTGGTCAGAAATGTCGAGGTTCTCGGAGCCGATAAGGACTATCTGTCCAGCATGTCCGACGAGGAGATACAGAGCCTTTCATCCGAGGCACTTACCGAGGCGGGACTTGATACTTCTCTTGCAGACGGTGATCTGGTGACGCGCGGCATCACTTTTGAAGTACCCGAGGGATTCGAAGCGTCTCCCGATGTTCCCGGCCTGTATATCCCCAAGCGTTATCCCATAGATGCGAGCAATCTCGTGTATAACGAGCTTGATGCGGATTATACCCTCCAGATGATGGATGAAGGATATTTCGAGGAGCTCGTGGAGCAGAAGTTCCTGGCACAGTACGGATCCGCCATAGATGTTGATATCACCGAATACAGCCATATCAGAATAGACGGTGTGCCTGCCATCAGAGTCATGACCGAGTATGACCTTGAGGGTAATCATGTGACCAGCCTGATGATCATCATCAACGGTTCCAGGACATACACGCTGACCTATACCATGACACATGACTATGACCGCATGGAACTCTTTGAGGCAAGTGTGGCCAGCATACATGTGAATAAATAAGTTTGTAGCACTTGGTGTGTTTACTATATTTATACTTGACACGTGTATTTGTGCGTGTTAGAGTATGCAGGTACGCAATAGCGTTTTGCTAAAAGCAGAGTATCCGCTCTCACCCGTCGGCAGTTTCGTCGCACGGCGTCAACATATCACCTTACAGACTTTTGTCTGCGTGTATTTATGATGTGAGTGGATATCGATGCCATTCACTTTTTTCTTTTTATGGAGGGATACAGCCATTAGCAACAACAATAATAATGACCTGTTCATCAACGGACAGATCAGGGACAAGGAAGTACGTGTTATCGGAGTGGACGGCGAACAGCTCGGTATTATGGATATCGCTTCCGCGATGCACCTGGCTGATGAAGCCGGAGTCGATCTGGTCAAGATAGCTCCCAATGCCAAACCACCGGTATGCAGGATCGTTGATTACGGTAAGTTCAAGTACGAGCAGACCCGCAAGGAGAAGGAAGCCAAGAAGAAACAGAAGGTTGTAGAGATCAAAGAGATCCGCCTTTCTCCCAACATCGACACTAATGACTTGAATACCAAGACACTGAACGCCCGCAAGTTCCTCGAGAAGGGCAACAGGGTGAAGGTGACACTGCGTTTCCGCGGTCGCGAAATGGCTCATATGGCCCAATCCAAGCATATACTCGATGATTTCGCCGAGGCGCTTGCCGATGTGGCAACCATCGATAAGGAACCCAAGGTCGAGGGACGCAGCATGACCATGTTCCTGGTTGAAAAGAAGAAGTGATACCAGATTTAGGAGGAAAAAGATATGCCCAAGATGAAAACAAGCAGAGCTGCTGCAAAGCGTTTTAAGCCGACCGGCACAGGCAAGCTCAAGAGAAACAAGGCCTACAGACGTCATATTCTGACCAAGAAGACTACCAAGAACAAGAGGCAGCTTCGTCATCCTGCTATGGCAGATGCTACTAACGTTAAGAATATGAAGAAGATCCTGCCTTACATATGATCGATTGAGTGAGTGACAGGAGAGTAGGAGGTTAAATTATGGCAAGAATCAAAGGCGGGTTAAACGCCAAGAAGAAGCACAACAGAGTTCTCAAGCTCGCCAAGGGCTACAGAGGAGCTCGTTCAAAGCAGTATAGAGTGGCTAAGCAGTCCGTTATGCGTGCACTTAATACCGCATATGCAGGACGTAAGGAGCGCAAGCGTCAGTTCAGACAGCTGTGGATCGCACGTATCAATGCCGCAGCCAGACTGAACGGTATATCATACAGCAAGTTCATGTATGGTCTGAAGAATGCAGGCGTTGACATGAACCGCAAGATGCTCGCCGAGATGGCAGTTAATGATGCTGAAGGATTTGCATCACTTGCAGAGCTCGCCAAGAAGAACTTAAAGAGCGCATAAATCAGGATATCAGGACCGTCACACCTTTTGGTGTGGCGGTTTTTCGTTATACGGGTTATAATGGTCAGCAGGAGGTAAGCCATGGCTAACTATGACGTAAAAGGAATGAGCTGCGCTGCATGTCAGGCAAGAGTTGAAAAAGCAGTGAACGGAGTGGACGGAGTTACTTCGTGTACGGTAAGCCTGCTCACCAATTCCATGAGTGTGGAAGGTACGGCATCGCCGGATGTGATATGTGCGGCGGTGAAGGCGGCCGGATACAGAGCGAAGCTCAGTGCCGGTGAGATATCTTTTGATGATGATACCGCTCAGATCCGCAGCAGACTGATGATATCTGCTGTTATTTTAATTGTTCTCATGTATTTTTCAATGGGTGTCATGATGTTCGGATGGCCGATGCCGTTCGGGATACCTCATTCACATGTGACGATAGCCGTGACGGAGATGGTACTATCCGGGGTGATCCTGTGGATCAACAGGATATTCTTCATACGCGGAATGACGGGGCTGATCCACCGAAGTCCGAACATGGATACACTGGTCAGCCTGGGAAGCGGTATATCCTGGCTGTGGAGCCTGTATATACTTGCACGTATCATATCGGCACATAACTCCGGGGATATGGATCGGGCGGGCGCCCTGTCAATGAACCTGTACTTCGAGTCGGCTGCGATGATACTGGTGCTCATCACCGTGGGCAAACTTCTGGAGGCTGTCTCCAAAGGACGTACGACAAGTGCGCTGCGCGGACTCATGGAACTGAGGCCTCAGACGGCTCTGCTGTACCGCGATGGGGCGGAAGTGATCGTGCCCATCGAGGAGGTCGGTGTGGGCGATATATATATCGTCAAAGCCGGAGATTACATACCGGTGGACGGAGTGGTCATAGAAGGTGAGTCGCGGGTGGATGAATCCGCACTTACAGGCGAGAGTGAGCTCGTGATCAAGACGGTGGGCGATCATGTCAGCGCTGCGACGATATCGGGATCGGGCCGTATCAGATGCAGGGCAGAGAAGGTCGGTGAGGATACGACTCTGGCACAGATCATCAAGCTTGTGTCGGATGCTGCAGTGACCAAGGCTCCGATCGCCAGAGTTGCCGACCGCGTTTCGGCAGTTTTTGTTCCGGCGGTCATAGGGATAGCATGTGTTACCTTTATCGTATGGATGCTGACCGGCGCCGAAGTGGGATATGCGCTGGAACGCGCGATATCCGTGCTCGTGATCAGCTGCCCGTGTGCTCTGGGGCTGGCTACTCCCGTGGCAATCATGGTCGCGAACGGAAGAGGGGCCAGGAGCGGGATCCTGTTTAAGACTTCCGAAGCCATAGAGACTACAGGCAGGGTGCAGAATATAGTATTGGATAAGACCGGGACAGTGACTGAAGGCGTGATCATCGACGATACTGTTGCAGGAGCATCCGGAGCGGATATTGACAGAACTGCCGGAGACCGTATCAGACCGGATTCCGCGGAAGCGATACGTGAACTGAAGGCGATGGGGATCCGCGTAGCCATGATCAGCGGGGATAAGGAAGCGAAAGCGCGTGCCATAGCCGGTGAAGCCGGTATCGATGAAGTGATAGCCGAAGTCATGCCTGCCGATAAATCGGATAAGGTAGAGGAAATGAAGAAGTCGGGATGCACGATAATGATAGGAGACGGCATCAATGATGCCCCGGCGCTGACCATAGCCGATGTGGGCATGGCTATAGGTGCGGGCACCGACATAGCCATGGACGCCGCTGATGTGGTCCTCGTGAAGAGCAGTCTGATGGACGCCGTATCGGCGATCCGCCTGAGCCGTAAGACACTGACCAACATACACCAGAATCTGTTCTGGGCCTTTATATATAACTGTATAGGGATCCCTCTGGCAGCGGGATGTTTCATACCTCTGACCGGATGGACGCTGACGCCCATGTTCGGCGCGGCCGCCATGTCTCTGTCCAGTGTCTGTGTCGTGACCAATGCTCTCAGGTTAAATCATGTGAAGATTTCATAATCCTCTTGTTAGGTATGCCGCTAAACTGTATAATAAAACTGTTCTACTTTTTTTTCTCAGGAGCTATAAGAACGAGGTAAGGGTCTATGAAGAAAAAGACGATTAGTGTCAGATTTACAGTAGCGGCTTTGGGCGTAGTAATGCTGATCCTGGTAGTGAGCAGCATTCTGTTTTTTGCTACAAGGCTCAGTAAGAACGCAGCGGATGACGAAGAACTTTACTTTGAGACATTATATGAAGTCAGCCAGAACCTGACCAACGCCGACAGAGACTTCTATCAGTCCATGATGGGAGCAACACAGTATTTTGACATAAAGAGCGCTCCGGGTGAGATCCCCGAAGAGGAAGCAGCTGCAATGCTTCCACTCAAAATGGACGATTATCAGACTAACTACCAGCAGGTTATAGACAGGATTAATGAGGCGATGACGATCGCATCCTCCAATCCCGATCTGTATACCGGCACCACACTTGATGGAGAGACCACGACATTTGAGCAGTACGGCAAACTTTTTCTGGCCGAGATAAATGCATGGCACAATTCATACAAACTTGAAATATGTGAGGGTGACTGGACCGGATTCATCATGGATTTCGAGGAGACCAGAGGTACTCTCTCGAGCATGAGTGATCTGGTTGAGAAGTGGGCAGTTACGGAGAAAGATGCCCGCATGGCAGATCTGCAGGCAGATGTTGTTAAGTGCATCGTTGTTTTCGCAATCATCATTGCGATCGTGGTTGTGGCATATGTTATAGTCATCCGCAACATGCGGCTGAGCATTCAGGATATGCAGAAATCGATACAGATAGTCGCAGGTGGCGATTTCGCTCAGGAGGTTGTTGCATCCAGCAGATTTACGGAATTCAATAACGTTGAGCAGAATATCGAGAATATGCGCCAGCAGCTCCAGGAGGCACTGACAGAGGTTACCAGATGTGCCGATGACGTGGATGAGAAGGCTTCCAATACAAAGACAAGTATCGGAGATTCTCAGGAGACTACCAATAACATCTCCGCAGCAAGTAATGATCTGGCACAGGGTGCCATGGTTATGGCAGAGGATGTACAGACCACATCCGGTATCACAGTTAATCTGGGAGACAGCATCGATAACGTACAGGAAGTTGCCGATAACAACCTGAATATGGTCAAGGAACTCTATGAGGAGTCCGTTAAGATACAGAATCACCTCGGTGAGATCAAGAAAGCCGATGAAGCTACCGATGTAAAGGCCGGACAGGTGGCTGATTCCGTTAATAAGACCGCTGATGTTGTTGAAGAGATCAGCAAGGCAGCAGAAGGCATTATAGCCATCGCAAGCCAGACCAACCTGCTGGCACTCAATGCTTCGATCGAGGCAGCCAGAGCCGGTGAGGCAGGTATGGGATTTGCGGTAGTTGCCGATAATATCAAGAGCCTGGCTGAGGAGTCGAACCAGATGGCCGGTGAGATCACCAACATGCTTAACGTGATCACTCAGTACTCTGAAGAGAACAAGAATCTCACAGCCAGCATCAAGGAAGCTACCACTTCCGAGTCAGAGGCTCTCGAGCAGATGACAGCACAGTTCGATGATATGCTGGCCAAACTTGATGAGATGAGACAGGGCAACGAGCAGATCGCAGAGCTGGTTGATACGATGTCACAGGGTAAGGAACAGATCGTTAACTCTGTTGAGTCACTCTCGAGTATCTCAGAAGAGAATGCGGCATCAACACAGGAGACCAGCGCATCCATCGCACAGCTCAATATCAACATGGAGAATGTTGTTACGGAAGCTACCGCTCTGGGAGAGATCGCAGCTCAGCTTAAGGCTAACGTAGCCAAGTTCAGGGTATGATCCCTTTTATGCTGATACAGATGATTTAGTTTACTGCACCCCTCCGTGTTACCGGAGGGGTGTATAGCGTATAAAACTGCTTTTCGGAGGATTTATGAAATCTGGCGTTCTGAATAACAAACCGTTCTTATATCTGACGGAGTTTTTTGCGGGTATGAGCGTTATGGCCGTGGAACTGGGAGCGAGCCGGCTGCTTGCACCTTATTTCTCGTCATCCCAGATAGTCTGGACCATCATCATAGGCACGATCATGATCGCCATGGCCCTGGGCAATATATACGGCGGACGGAGTGCAGATAAGGATCCTTCTCCGGACAGGCTGTACAGGCGCATCGTCATAGCAGCATTGTGGATCGCAGCCATACCGTTATTATATTTGCCGTTAACACCAATTTCCTTGTGATAGCTGCGTTTACGGCCTGCATGATCATTTTCGTGTATCCGCTTTTCCTGCTGGGTACCGTCACTCCTTCGCTGGCGAAATATACCATGGATTCGCTCGAAGATAATGCGAGCATCGTCGGCAGGCTTGGAGCATTTAATACGATAGGAAGTATCATAGGTACGTTCGTTCCTACATTTGTCAGCATACCTGCGGTCGGTACTTCGGTGACGTTCCTGATATTCGCCGGGATACTGCTGGTACTGGCACTCATTTATTTCGTAGGCAGAGGCAGGCCGGAAGCGGTGATGACCGGACTTATATTCGTGATCTGCGTTGTTTTCGGGCACAACACGGCTTTTGCATTCTGGCAGGATGATCTGACGGTTGAGGATGAGTCGATATATAACTATCTGCAGGTGTATGAGACCGGTAACAGAGTGGTGCTCTCCACCAATGTGCTCTTCGGTGTGCAGTCCGTATATCTGCGTGAAGAGGGGCTGACAGGCCTGTACTATGATTATGCGATGGCTGCTCCGGTCATGGCGGGATATGAAGAGAAGGATGCTCCGATGAAGGTCCTCATCCTCGGTATGGGTACGGGCACCTATGCAACACAGTGTAACCGCTACTTCGGGGATATGGATATCACGGGTGTGGAGATCGATCAGAAGATTACAGATCTGGCACATGAGTATTTTGAACTGGATGACGGGATAGAGGTCATCACATATGACGGCCGTGCATATTTAAATGCCATCGATGGTACATATGATGTGATCATGGTGGATGCATATCAGGACATCACCATTCCTTTTCAGATGTCATCAGTCGAGTTCTTCTCGATGGTCCGGGACCATCTGAACCCGGGTGGGGTGATGGTCGTCAATATGAATATGCGCGGGCAGTCCGAAGGCAGCATAAATAACTATCTTGCCGATACAATAGCGAGTGTTTTTAATCAGGTATATACCGTGGATGTGGGCGGATCAACCAACCGCGAGCTTTTTGCATCCAATGATCCCGGAATGGTTGACAGACTTCGCGACTATGCCGGGACTTCCGTTGTACAGAGCGGCGGTTCGGATGAATCGGTTCTCAGAGAAGAAGAACTTATATCCATGATGGGGTATGTATATTCACAGCTTGAGGAGTATAAAGCGGGCGATCTGATCATGACTGATGACAAAGCACCTGTTGAACTTCTGGGTATGCGTGTTATAGATGAGATTATCGGCGACGAGGTGGCTCAATACAAATCTATTTACCGTGAACGAGGTATCGGTGGACTTCTGGAGATCCTCTGAGAGCTTCGCTCTGCCTTCCGGAAACTGTCTGACATTTTTTCCCTATAATGGTATTGTATATGGTATTATAAAGGGGTGATAGGACATCAACATCATGATTCCTGACATAATTCAGTCCTGACACAGTGTCTTACGGCTCGGGATGAACGATATCCGTTCATCCATATGGTATATCTGCAGATGGATGGGAGGTAGATTATGTTTGGAAGAAAAGGTGCTGACAAACAGAATGATGTCGAATTACGTATAGAGGCTCTGGAGCTTGAAAAGGCTGAGCTTGAGACAAAGCTTAAATGCAGTGAAACAGAACTGGATGCGGTTAACACCAGCACTCACCTCGGCATATGGAAATGCATTTATGATGATGAAGGAAATCAGGCCGGAGCTGTCTTTTCCGATGAATTCAGGAGGATGCTCGGTTATAACAGACAGGAACTTCCTGATACACTGGATGTTCTGGGGGGATTGATCCATCCGGACGATGTTAATGATGTATTTGCCGCATTCGGGGCTGCAGCTGCAGATCCGACCGGACGCAGCAGATATGATATCGATTACAGGCTTCTCACCAAGGCCGGGAATTATAAGTGGTTCCATGCCGCAGGTGAATGTCTTCGTAAGCCTGACGGGATTCCCTGGGAGTTCATAGGTACTTTCTCCGATATAGATGAACAGAAGAAGAATGAAGAGGTATTTCTTCATGATTCCAGACGCCAGCATGCGGTAGATAAGATGATGCTGGAAGGAAGCTGGAGCATGGATCTGACGAAGTATGCCATAGACGATCCGGCTTCACCGATGGTTTATTCCGACCAGTTCAAGAAGATCCTGGGATTCACTCCCGGTTCATCAGAGTTCCCCGATATCATGCAATCATGGATAACCAGGATACATCCGGATGATGTGCCCGGTGCATCCGCGGCCATGGGCAAACAGATGGCTGATCCCAGCGGAAGCACGGTGTTTGATATGGAGTACCGTATCAGACATAAGAACGGCGAGTACGTATGGGTGAGGGCTTCGAGCTATGTTGTATGGGAAGGTAATGTGCCGGTAATGGCTGCCGGAACCATCCTCGATATATCGGAACAGAAGAAGAACAAAGCCCGTTTCGAAGAGGAGATGGAACCCAACATAGAGTCTCTGAGAGCAGGAATAGCCGAGATCGCCGAGAATGTAGAGAAAGCGACTATCCAGATGCAGCAGGTTTCCAGCCAGCAGGAAGAAGTAAGTGCGGCTGCCAACGGAATAGAAGAAGCCGTGAGCGCATCCATGGAGATCATCGGAAGTATTCAGAATATAGCAGATCAGACGAATCTGCTGTCTCTTAATGCATCTATAGAGGCTGCCAGAGCAGGAGAAGCCGGCAGAGGTTTCGCAGTGGTTGCAACCGAGGTTCAGAGCCTGTCCAATTCAACGAAGGAAACGACCGCGCATATATCCGATAAGCTCACCAATGTAAATGATTCGGTTAAGGGTATTCTCGACAAGATCAGGCTGATCAGCGAGGGTGTTGAACGCGAAGCCGATGAAATGAGCACGATCAACGCTACTATCGAAGAACTGCATGCTTCGGCTGATGTGATCGGGCAGATGGCGAAGACACTTTATAACTGAAAAACCGGACTGCCGGTTAAGTCCTGAAGATATGCTGCCGATATGATGGATAGAGTATAGGTGTACTATGCGCCCAACGGACTGGGCGTACCGTGGGAATCGGTGAGGTGATAACAAGGAGGTTGATCGTATGAGCAGTATTTCTTTTAACCCTTTCCGCAGGGTGTCGGAGAGCGTGCAGGATGATCGCACGCAGGCAACTCAACAGACAGGACAGGATAATAAGCCGGCCGGAGGCGGCTGGAACAGTGAAGCGGGTGCAGTGTCTTTTTCCGCAGACAGATATGCGCAGGCTGATGCATACTCAAAGACAGGCCGGGCAACAGCCGGCGGCAAAGCTGTGCGGGCAGGATGGAAGAGCCCCATCCCGGCAATGCTTGATAATGATGAGTATGGCAAGGTCATAGGCGAACCGAAGCTGTCCGACAAGGCAGCCGAGTATTATAAGCAGCTTAAGAGTAAGTTCGGCAACCTCGATTTCGTACTGGTGGGTAAGGATTCCATCCAGGCAGCCAAGGCACACGCCAACAGCTACGGCAATGCCAGTCACATGGTAGTGCTCATAGATGAGGAGAAACTCGAACGTATGGCTACGGACGAGAATTTCCGCAAGAAATATGAAGCGATCATATCCCAGGCGCAAAACGGAGGAAGCAGACTCAGTCAGCTCGCAGCCCAGAATCCGAACATCATGAAGGTTGGGATCAATAATTCCGGAGACGGACGCGGATCGTTCGTTGCCGCCTGCCTGAAGGGAACATCGGATATCTCCGCGAAAATGGCCGAGAAGCGTGCTGCCAGGAAGGCAGAGGCCAAGGCAGCTGAGAAGAAGGCTCATAAGAAGCATGATGAGGAAGCCCGCCTTGAGCGCAGAGAGAAGAGGCATGCCGAGGAAGACGATCTCAGAG
Source organism: uncultured Lachnospiraceae bacterium (assembly GCA_905234595.1). GTDB lineage: Bacteria > Bacillota > Clostridia > Lachnospirales > Lachnospiraceae > XBB2008. The sequence goes on from CAJOID010000036.1 coordinate 20,885, forward strand.
AGAAGATTGCCGAGAGACGTAACAGGACAGTCATTGATGAGAGAGACTTCAGCGAATATGAGAATAATGACGAATATGAGCTGATATATGCGGACAGCATGGATGAACTGATCGCCAAGCTCGAAGAATACAATGCTAAGTCCGGGTATGGAGTAACTGAAGCAGACGCCGGAGTTCCTGCAGGACAATACATGAACTATCAGGCGTAGAGGGCAGGCCGGAGCGGAGTCCGTGGCGAAGGCCGGGCATCGACAGAGTGTTTGTGAAATATCGGTCGGGGTACATTTGTACCCCGGCCGTTTTGTGTGGCTTAGAGGGGGATTTACGGGTCAGCAAGCCGCGACGGAGGATTGACCCGTAGAGGGGCTGTCTCCGCGAGCCGGGGAAGCGTAGGAATTACGGGTCAGCAGGCCGCACCGAAGGATTGACCCGTAAAGGGGGATATTATGTATACCTCTGCCACTTTATGTGATATACTATCTTTTATGATGTTTGGAAAAAAGAAGAAAACCCAGAACAATATAGTATCTGAGACCGCAGAAGCGTCCGAAGCAGCGTCCGAAGCAGCAGAGCCCGCGGCGACCGCAGAAGCAACCGAAGCGACCGCAGAGGCAACCTCAGCATCGGCGGTAGCAGAAGCAACCGAAGCAGCGGCTGCAACCGAAGCAGTTGAAGCAGCGGAAGCCGGGCGGAAGTCGCGCAGGAAGAAGCGCAAGTCCAAAGATGCTAAAGACGCGCCCGGTCAGTCTGATACCGGGGATGAAGCCAAGGCTGATACCAAGTCTGACACCAAGTCTGATGCTAAGTCCGACAAGGCCAGAGCCCGCAAAAAGAAGAAGCGTCAGAAAACTCTCAAATATTTTCTGATCGGTATTGTCGTCGTAGTCATAGCTGTGAGTACGGTCACCTTCATGCGCACCAAGCTTCTGACCACGCAGCTGGATATGGCGAAGAACTATATGGATAATGAGCAGTGGGATGAAGCCGAAGCTGCCTATAACCAGGCGCTCCGCATATTCCACAATAGTGCTGACGCATATCTGGGTCTTGCCGAAGTGTCCATCGGACGCGGGGAACTTACGGAAGCGATTCGTATCCTCGAAGACGGTATAGCGATCACTCATTCCGCCAATCTGGAGAAATCCAGGGATGTGATCATGGATCAGGTGTTTGCCACCTACGTGCTGGACAGCTATCTGGTCAATATCCTGCCGGATGAGACTGCCAAACTTACCGTCGAGCACCGAAGCGAAGACATGAACTTCTCAGTCACCTGGTCCAGTGCCGATGAGTCCATAGGAACGGTTGATGAAGACGGTAATATCAAAGCGATCAAAGAGGGCACGACCAAGATCATAGCCAACATAGGTAATGAGACATGGGGATACCGCGATGTATCAGCCACGCTGATCGTCGGCGTGATCGTGACATATCTGGAGGAACAGGGATGTGACTATGTATCCACTCCTACCGGTATGATGGCTCCCTGCTTCGTATATCAGCAGAATGACGACGGATACCGTATCTATGACGGTACACTGGAGATAGAGCAGGGCAACGCTACATATAATCTGACGAAATGCAAGAGGTCGGATCCCGATCCCGAGGGATACGTAACATATGATATTGAATACAAGATCAATGCTCCGACCAAGTTCGGCATCATTACGGATTCGAAGGAAGCCAAGCATGAATGGTATTATAACCAGGTGGCCGAAGAGATGCTCCTGTGTGATGATTACACCGGACTCATATTCAGCGTACAGGATCTGTATGGTCAGGAAGGCCTGATCTATGATTCGACCGTTGAGTGGAATGACATGGAATATCACATCACGGGTACGACCGAATCCATGTGGAGTAATGACGAAGATAACGAGAACCGTGTGGAAGAGAACTGGGCCGTAACATTCAGCCCTCTGACCTCGACCACCTGGGCTGAGGCCGTGGCTGTGAACACAGTCAAGATCACAGCCAGGCTTCCCGCGGAATATGAAGGCCTGTGTCTGGCACTCGATAAGCACGGCATTACCGATTATAAGGATCCGGATGTCGAGGATGAGGAATACGAGTATGACGCGGCGCAGACATTTACCGACAGACACTTCTTCGAGCCCGAAGAAGACGGCACGGTACGCAAACCCGAGGATTATTACATAGTTCGTCTAAGGGATTTCATAGATAAATGATGAACGAGAGGAATATCTGAAAATGAATTCAAAGGTATCAAACGTTATTAAAACAGGTATCATACTGACGCTGACCATGATGATACCCGTGATCATGCTTAAATGCGCGTCTTTGAGTGTACATGCCGCTGAGCTGAGCGATGAACAGGCTGTAAAAGAAGTCTTCGATGCGGCATACTATGCATCCCATAATCCTGATGTCGTCATAGCGCGTGGGGACAGCACTGATGCTTTGCTTAAGCATTATATGGAATCCGGACTCAGAGAAGGCAGGAGTGCGAGTGCCGGCTTTAATCCCCGTGCCTACCGTGCAAGATATGCCGATCTGGATGCGGCATTCGGTGATGACTGGATCCGTTACGTGAAACATTATGTAAACTACGGCAAGGCTGAGAACAGAGACGCTTCTCCCATGCCTCAGACTGCTTTCACAGGTAATTCCGGATCAGCGGAGGAGTATACATGCCTCGGTTCATACACTACCAAATATAAGGACGGTGTTCCCAGGTCTGTCAATGTGGGTATCGCTGCCGCCGGTATAAACGGCGTGAAAGTGGCACCCGGTGCAGAGTTCTCCTTTACAAATACCATACCTGCCAGAACCGTTGAGAACGGATATCAGGAAGCTACCGTATTTGTAAACAAAGAAAAGGTTAAAGGTCTCGGAGGCGGTATCTGTCAGGTTTCGTCCACTCTGTATGCATGCATGAAGACGGTTGGACTGGCTGCTACCGAGAGACATCCTCATTCCCTGCCGGTAGATTATCTGCCTGAAGGATGGGATGCGACCATATCCGGACAGAGTGTGGATCTGAAGTTCGTCAATACCTACAGCACACCGCTTATGATCGCCGCACAGGCAGATCACGGCAAACTTACTGTCAGCCTGTATCTTAAGAACTGATAGTGTATAAGTGCTGTTTTGATACCTTGTCAAAAATAGTGCTTGCTTTTTCACGGCATACTTGATATTATAGTTAAGCGTTCGTGTTCTGACACGGATGCGGGCACGTATCTGTGGCTCGTTGGTCAAGCGGTTAAGACGCCGCCCTCTCACGGCGGAAACAGCGGTTCGATTCCGCTACGGGCTACTATAGAGTTATCGTTTTAAGTGGGCTTTTACGAGCCCACTTAATTATTTCGTTTGACATATTTGTGTCCAGTCTTGATGAAGGGAAAGATAGTGTCACGTCATAGCGATTACGAACAGAAAACGGAAGAACTGCTTCGCCCTATAGCGGAGGAATACGGCGTCGAAATATATGATGTCGAGTATGTCAGAGAAGGAGCAGATTACTACCTGAGGGCATATATAGACAAACAGGACGGTGTGAACATCGGAGACTGCGAAAATGTGAGCCGTGCCCTGTCGGATGCACTGGATGCTGCTGACTTCATACCGGATGCATATATTCTCGAGGTATCGAGTCCGGGACTCGGCCGTAAGCTGACCAAGGATAAACATCTGGACCGCAGCATAGGCGATGAAGTGGATATACGGTTCTACAAGCCGCCGGACGGCTTTAAGACCAAGGATATCTCTGGTGTGCTTGACGGATACGATCCGGAGCATATAACCGTGAACGTAGACGGTGAGACCATCAGTTTTGACAGAAAGGCAATAGCGCAGATTAGACTCGCATTTGACTTTTGAATATATCGACCAGATAACACTTAATTCTAAGGAGGATTAAAAATGAGCACTGATAATACCGCTGCCGAGCTTAAGCTTGCTTTGGACATGTTGGAGAAGGAGAAGGAGATCAGCCGTGACGTTCTTTTTGATGCCATCGAAGGATCACTGCTCAAGGCATGTGCCAACCACTTCGGCAAGTCCGACAACTTCAGAGTGGAGATGGACAGAGATACCTGTGAGTATCATGTATATCTTCAGAAGGAAGTGGTGATGGAGCCTGAAGACCCTTCAACTCAGATAAGCAAGGCCGATGCCAAAGAATATGACCCCAAGGTTAAGGTCGGTGACATCGTGGATATCGAGGTTCAGTCCAAGGAGTTCGGACGTATAGCTGCGCAGAATGCCAAGAGTTACATCCTGCAGATGATCCGCGAGAAAGAGAGAGACGCTATCTACAGCCAGTACTCCGGCAAGCAGAGAAGCGTAGTGAGCGGTATCGTACAGAGACGCGTGGGTGAGAACCTCACCATCAACCTCGGCAAGACCGATGCTATCCTCAATGAGAATGAGCAGGTTAAGAGCGAGAACTTAAGACCCAATGACAGAGTCAAGGTATATGTCCTCGAGGTTAAGAAGACCGAAAAGGGTTCGGCCAGGATACTGGTCAGCCGTACACATAAGGATCTGGTCAAGTGCCTTTTTGAATCAGAGGTGGCTGAGATCCAGGACGGTACCGTGGAGATCAAGGCGATCGTCAGAGAGCCCGGAAGCCGCAGCAAGATCGCCGTATGGAGCAACAATCCCGATGTTGACGCCGTAGGTGCCTGCGTAGGTGTGAACAGCTCCAGAGTAAACTCCGTAGTTGATGAGCTCAGAGGCGAGAAAGTGGATATAGTAAACTGGGATGAGAACCCCGGACGTATGATCGAGAATGCGCTGAGTCCTGCCAGGATCGTGGCTGTTTTCGCTGATCCCGATACCAACATTGCGAAGGTGGTAGTTCCCGATGACCAACTGAGCCTTGCGATAGGCCTCAAGGGTCAGAATGCGAGACTGGCTGCCAAGCTGACTAATTATAAGATAGATATCAAATCAGAGACTCAGGCCAAGGATGCTCCCGGCTTCAGATATGAGGACTACATGTTTGATGAGGACGAAGAGTACGAAGAGTACGATGAGGATTACGAAGGAGAATTCTCAGAAGACGGCGAGTATGAAGAGGAGTATGCTGAGGAGGCTGAGGCCGAAGCAGCAGAATCCGCTGAAGCAGACGGCGAGGAATAATGAGAGAACCCGAGAGACAGTGCGTTGCCTGCCGTAAGAGCACGGGCAAAAAAAATCTGATCCGGCTGGTACGGACTCCCGGGGGAGAGATCATGATAGATATCCGCAAAAGATGTGAAGGCCGCGGCGCCTATATATGTCCCGATGAGGCATGTATAGAACTGGCGAGAAAGAAGCACAGCATAGACCGGGCGCTCAAGTGTCACGCATCAGATGAGATATATGATTGTTTGAAAGGAATGGTACATGAGCAGACCTGACAGAGTGTTGTCACTACTCGGTATCGCTATGAAAGCCGGCAGGGTGGTGTCCGGAGAGACATCCACCGAAGCGGCTGTCAAAAGCCTTACGGCATATCTGGTCGTCGTGGCACGGGATGCTTCGGACAATACCAGAAAACACTTTACTGATATGTGCAGATACAGAGATATACCCATCATAACCTACTCCACCAGAGAGGAACTGGGTAGAGCCATAGGTAAGGACTACCGGTCCAATCTGGCAGTTACAGATGAAGGGTTGGCGGATGCGGTCATGAAAGCGGCCGGGTCCAATACAAAGGAGGAGGAGAACATATGAGAGTACATGAGTTGGCTAAACAGCTGGGCAAAGAAAGCAAAGACGTCATCAGCTGGATGAAAGATAACGGAATAGAAGGTAAAACAGCGGCCAGTTCTATAGATGAGGAGACCGCAGCCAAGGTCACGGCAGCTCTGGGCGGCCAGAAAGCAGCTTCTGCAAAAGCAGCGCCCGCGGCCGAAGAGAAGAAAGCATCTGCGGCCGAAGAAAAGAAAGCCCCGGCGGCAGAAGAGGCTAAAGCTCCGGCCAAGAAGCCTGCTTCCGCAGAAGGAGGGGTTGCCCCGGCCAAGAAGCCTGCGCCCGCTGGAGGTGAAGCTCCCAAGAAGAAAAAGAGCAAGATCATAATAGTAAGCAACGCCAATAATTCACGTATGGGAGGCGGTCCTGCAAACCGCGGAAACGGATCCAGACCCGGCGGACGTCCGCAGGGCAGAGACGACGGGCATCATACCCTGATCAGATCGAGTGTACGTCCGAGTCAGGTCAATGACGAGCCTTATGAGGTAAGGCAGCGCCAGATGCAGGAGCGTAAGGAAGCCGAGAGAAAGGCATCCAAGGCAGGAACCCCGGAGGTCACCAATGAAACAGTCTACAGAAAACCGGATCGTCCGACAAGTACAGTCGTTACAGCGACTCTTAAAGAAGGCACTAAAACTGAAGCTCCTCGCAGTCGTGCTGATAGGAACAGTAGCAATAGCGACAGAAATAGCAGACCAAATGCAGGACCGGACAATAGATTTAAGCCGGGTGCAGCTCCCGGAGCCGGCAATGCACCTGCAGGACAGGGCAAAGACGGCGGCCGCAAAGGCAAAGGAGCAGGGGCAAAGGATCAGCGCTCACGTAAGGACCACATCTACGAGGACGACGACTTCGGAAAGAACGGAAAAGGATCCAAGCAATTCGTAAAGCCCGAGAAAAAGGAAGAAACAGTCGAGGAGCAGATCAAGGTCATAACTCTGCCCGAGACCATGACGCTCAAGGAACTGGCTGACAAGATGAAGATGCAGCCTTCCGTGATCATCAAGAAGCTTTTCCTCCAGGGCCAGGTACTTACTGTCAATTCGGAGATCTCTTATGAGGAAGCCGAGAATATAGCCATCGAGTTTGACATCATCTGTGAGAAGGAAGTCAAGGTCGATGTGATCGAGGAACTGTTAAAAGAGGATGAGGATGCAGCCGAGGATATGGTTGCCAGGCCTCCGGTCATCTGTGTAATGGGTCATGTCGATCACGGTAAGACTTCACTGCTCGATGCCATACGTAAGACCAACGTTACCGATCGCGAGGCGGGCGGCATCACCCAGGCTATCGGTGCTTATACCGTTAATATAAACGGCAGGAGTATCACATTCCTCGATACCCCCGGTCATGAAGCTTTCACCGCCATGCGTATGAGAGGTGCCAATTCCACCGATATCGCCGTGCTGGTAGTTGCGGCCGATGACGGTGTCATGCCTCAGACCATAGAGGCTATAAACCATGCCAAGGCGGCCGGTATAGAGATAATAGTAGCCATCAACAAGATAGATAAGCCCAATGCCAATATCGACAGGGTTAAGCAGGAACTGACCGAGTATGAGCTCATACCTGCCGACTGGGGCGGATCTACCGAGTTCGTAAATGTATCGGCCAAGTCCGGAGAGGGTATCTCCGATCTGCTTGAGACCATTCTGCTCACGGCCGATATCCTCGAACTGAAGGCTAATCCGAACCGTAAGGCCAGAGGTCTCGTGATCGAGGCCGAGCTGGATAAGGGACGCGGTCCCGTAGCTACGGTACTCGTACAGAAGGGTACTCTGCATGTGGGAGATTTCATATCCGCAGGCGCAAGCCACGGTAAGGTACGTGCCATGGTGGATGATAAGGGCCGCAGGGTTAAAGTGGCCACTCCGTCCACTCCCGTAGAGATACTGGGTCTGTCTGATGTACCGAGTGCCGGTGAAGTATTCATCGCACATGAGAATGACAAGACTGCGAAGAATTTCGCAGAGACATATCAGGCACAGCATAAGGAAGAGATGCTGGCAGAGACCAAGAGCCGCATGAGTCTGGATGATCTGTTTAACAAGATCCAGGAGGGCAACCTCAAGGAACTCAACATCATCATCAAGGCTGATGTACAGGGTTCTGTCGAGGCTCTGAAGACATCGCTGATGAAGCTGTCCAACGATGAGGTAGTGGTCAAGTGTATACACGGCGGCGTAGGTGCCATCAATGAATCCGATGTTATCCTGGCGAGCGCTTCCAATGCCATCATCATAGGCTTCAATGTACGTGCGGATGCTCAGACCAAGGACACCGCGGACAGAGAAGGCGTGGATATCAGACTGTACAAGGTCATCTACCAGGCTATTGAGGATATCGAAGCAGCCATGAAGGGCCTGCTTGCTCCCGTATACGAGGAAAAGATCATCGGTCACGCCGAGATACGTCAGATATTCAAGGCTTCTGCTCTCGGCAATATCGCCGGATCCTATGTGCTGGACGGCGAGATCACCAGAGGTTGCAAGGTACGTATCACCAGAGAGGGAGAGCAGATATTCGAAGGAAATCTGGCATCTCTTAAGAGATTCAAGGATGATGTTAAGGAAGTTAAGACCGGATTCGAGTGCGGTCTGGTATTCGAGGACTTCGATGCCATCGCTGAACTGGATCAGGTAGAAGCTTACATCATGGTAGAGGTACCCAGGTAATGCGTAAAAACAGTATCAAAAATACACGTATCAATGCTGAAGTGCACAGGGAACTGGCCGATATCATCAGATTGGAGATCAAGGATCCCAGGATCGCTCAGTTCACATCGGTGACAGCCGTAGAGGTCGCCCCCGACTTAAAGACCATGAAGGCATGGATCAGTGTGCTGGGCGATGAGAAAGCACTCGATGATACGATCAAAGGCTTAAAGAGTGCGGAGGGATTTGCCAGACGTGAGCTGGCGAGACGCATCAATCTGCGTAATACACCGGAGATCACTTTTATAGCCGATGATTCAGATTCAATAGCATATGGTATTGAAATGACTCACAAGATAGATGAGGTTACCGAATCACAGGATGAATCTGTATAAGGAATGCGAAGGTGCCAAAAGAATAGCCGTAAGCGGACACATACGTCCCGATGGGGACTGTGTGGGTTCATGCATGGCGATAGCACTCTATCTGCGTAAGCGTATGCCGGATGCGACCGTAGACGTATATCTCGATGAGGTATCCGATGTGTTTGCATGCATTCCCGGTGTTGAGAGCATCAGACATGAGGCTCCGGACAACATAACGTACGATATTTTTATATGCGCCGACTGTGAGCCCGCCAGAATGAGCTTCGGCCATGAGCTGTACAGATCCGCAGCCAGGACCATCAATATCGATCACCATATCACCAATGTACCCGGCGGCGGAGATGTGAACTATGTATATCCTGAATCGGGATCGGCAGCCGAACTGGTATATGAAGTGATAGATCACGATCATCTTGATCATGATATTGCACTGGCCATTTATATAGGCATTATTCATGATACCGGTGTTCTGCAGTATTCAAATGTCAGGCCCAAGACTCATCAGACGGTTTCCCATCTGATGAGTTACGGCTTAAACTGTCCCGAGATCATTCAGAAGACCTTTTATGAGAAGACATATATCCAGAGCCAGATACTCGGACGTGCTCTTTTAGAGAGTCTGATATTCATGGATGGCAGATGCGTGGTCAGTGTAGTGGATAAGAAGACCATGGAGTTCTACGGTGCGGACAGCAGAGATCTGGAAGGCATCGTTAATGCCATGAGAAATATCCGCGGTATCGACTGTGCGATATTCATGTATGAACTGGGCTTACAGGAGTATAAGGTCAGCCTGAGGACTTCTGAAGCGGTTGATGCATCGACGGTCACTTCGGTATTCGGAGGCGGCGGACATGACCGTGCAGCGGGAGTGACAATGCGCGGTACCTACCACGACGTTATCAACAACCTCAGTAAAGAGATCGCCAAACAGTTGAAATGATCATTATCCATAATGCTTAACGGTATCATAAATATATACAAAGAACCCGGCTACACGTCGCATGATGTCGTGGCGAGGCTGCGGGGCATAACTCATCAGAAAAAGATCGGTCATACAGGCACGCTCGATCCGGATGCGGAAGGCGTGCTGTGTGTATGCTTGGGGGCAGCCACACGTGTCTGCGACATGCTTACGGATGCGACCAAGGCATATGAGGCCGTATGTCTGCTCGGAACCGTTACGGATACTCAGGATACATCCGGACAGGTGCTCTCGGAGAAGCCTGTTGATGTGAGTGCTGAGACTGTACGGGAATGTATAGCCGGATTCATCGGTGAGACGGAACAGATACCTCCCATGTATTCGGCACTTAAGCGTGACGGTAAGAAACTCTACGAACTGGCCAGAGCCGGTATGGAAATTGAACGTGAGCCCAGGCATATCACGATATACGATATAGAGATCGTAAATATCGACCTTCCCGAGGTCACGATGCGAGTGACCTGCTCCAAGGGCACATATATCCGAACTTTGTGCAATGATATCGGTGAGAAACTCGGATGCGGCGGATGTATGAAACATCTGACCAGGATACGTGTGGGAGATTTTGATATCAGCACAGCACGTAAGCTTTCCGAGGTAGAGGAGCTGGCACGGGAGGACCGGATATCCGATGTTCTTATACCCGTTACAAGCGTTTTTGCGGACCTTCCGGCTGCAACAGTGAATCAGACCGGCGCTTCGAGAGCGATGAACGGTAATCTCCTCAGAGACAGCGATCTGATATTTGAGGATTCCGGTTTACATAACACAACACTTATATCCGGAAACCGTTTCAGAGTCCTCGGACCTGACGGCTTTTTCTATGGGATATACTCATATGATGCAGGCGATGAAGCCTGTCATCCCGTTAAGATGTTTTTGTGTCAATGAAGATAGTATCAGGCATTACCGAATTTCAATTAGACAGCCGCAGTGCTGTGGCCATCGGCAAGTTTGACGGTGTTCATCTGGGGCACAGGATGCTTCTGGACAGGATAGTCCGGACAGCTGCGGCAGATCCCGGACTGAAGAGCGTGGTGTTTACTTTTAACCCGTCACCGGAGAGTCTTTTTGCCGGCCAGGCGCTTAAGGAGCTGACTACGGTATCGGAGAAACGGCTGATATTCGATCGGATGGGCGTGGATGTGCTGATCGAGTTCCCGATGAACCATGAGACGGCAGCCATCAGCGCCGGTGACTTCGTAGAGGAGTATCTGGTCAGACGTATGCATGCGGCTCATGTGGCAGCCGGCAGCGACGTGACATTCGGATATAAGGGTGAAGGAAACGCCGACACACTGATCAGTCTCGGTGTAAAACATGAATACAGCTGCGATATCATAGATAAGGTCACATACAGGGGTGAGCCCATCAGTTCCACCCGTATCAGGAATGCACTGGAGGCCGGAGAGATGGAAACTGTCACCGCGCTTCTCGGCTTTCCGTACAGAGTGACAGGCGTAGTGTCGCACGGCAGGCATCTGGGGCATTCCATAGGTATGCCTACAGCCAACGTGATCCTTCCGCCGGATAAGATGACCGGCCCCAACGGAGTCTATCTGTCGCGTGTATATACGGTGGACGGTATTCATCCCGCGATCACCAATATCGGCGTCAAACCCACGGTCATGGAAGATGAGCTTCTGTGCTGCGAGAGTTTCCTGTATAACTTTGACAGGGATATATACGGAGAATATATAGAAGTTGAACTCCTGAAGTTCGTCAGACCCGAATGCAGATTTGATTCGATAGAGGCACTGAAAACGCAGATGCAGTATGATATCGAGGGCGGCCGTACTTTCCATCATCTGTAAAAAGTGATAGAATGTAATTTACATAACTTATCGGAGCGTTATGACAGATATACTTGTTAAATTCGATATATGGCTTGACAGCATAGGATTTCTGGGCGGTTTTTTAAGATTCGTCATGGCCGCTTTATGGGCTTTTCTGGTCGTCAGTATCCTGTTTCGTATCGAGCGGGCCTTTTTTTCGAAGAGATTTAAGATCCATAACAGGATCCAGGTCAGGTTCGTAGAGAATATACTGCGGATCGCGGTCATTCTGATAGCAGTGTTCTGGGTGTTCAATACCGGCAGTACGGCCGATCATTTCGGCAAGGTCCTGTTCCAGGGAACGGCTATCCTGGGTGCGATCATCGGTCTGGCTGCCCAGCCCGTCATATCCGACTTATGCTGCGGCATCATGATCAGTATATGCAAACCGTTTGAGATAGGCGACCGTATCGAGCTTCAGTCGGGTATAGCCGGCCAGGTCAAGGATATTACGATACGTCATGTGGTCCTGCAGGGGATAGGTACGACGGATATCATCATACCGAACAGTGTCATCAACTCCATGGCAGTGACGAACTTAAGTCACGGCAACGGAATCCGTTCCCTGTTCATGAGATTCAACATAGCCTACGGGAGTGATGTCGAGAAAGCTCTGGAGATCCTGCATCAGGCAGTTGTAGACAGCGTATATGCCGTACCGGCGCATCCCGAAGGATCCGGAATAGAATACAGCCCTGCGTATTTCATGGAATATGCGGAATCCAGCCTGGTGATAGGCACCACGGTATATTATGAACCCGGGACCGGACTCGGAGATCTGAAGAACGATATCAATCTGCGGATATATCATGCATTCGCCGAAGCGGGCATTGAGATTCCGTATAACTATATGAACGTTGTAATGCACAGTACTAAAGAAGAATAAGGACACAGCATGCATCTAAAAATTAAATCAGGAGTTAATAAAGCAACATCACGTTTGACCCGTACAAGGTTAATATTCGGTATGCTCGGTTTGATCACAGCCATCTCCGTGTCAGGTTTGGAAGTGTATGCCGCAGGAATCAGCGGTGAGACTACCACCGTACGGGATGTACTCAGTCTCGTCGGTACGGAATCTCTGGCCGACGCCTATGCCGCCCTCAATAATGAAGAAAAAGAGACTGAGACAGAGACAGCGAGAGACGCTCTGAACACCACTGAGATGTCTGCAGGTGCAGGAGCCCTGTTCGGCCGCAAGACCGCCGAAGAGTATCTGGCTGCCAGAGAAGCCGCCGAAGGAGCATGCTGGGGTTATACGAATCTGGGTATATCGGATGTATCCGATAATCTGAACATTCGCGCCTTACCCGGAGAGGATGGCAAACTGGTGGGTAAGCTCCCCAAGGATGCTGCCTGCGAAGTACTTGAGACGGACGGTGACTGGACCCATATCACATCAGGTGAGGTCGACGGTTACGTAAAGAGTGAATATCTGCTGACCGGTTTACAGGCCAGACAGAGAGTCAGAGAGTTTGCATCTGATGTGGTCAAGGTAGGTGCCGATGGTCTTAATGTACGTGAAGAGCCCAGTACGGATGCTCCGATAGTCACACAGGTTGCCACCGGAGAGATACTGGACTATGTAGGCACTGAGGGAGACTGGGTAGCTGTTCTGCTGGATGATGAGACCGTATATGTTTCATCGGATTATGTGGAGGTTACCAGTGATCTGCGTACAGCTCTCACCATGACCGAAGTTCTGTACGGAGCAGGAGTCTCCGATGTCAGGGCCGATCTGTGTAACTATGCTCTGCAGTATGTCGGCAATCCGTATGTCTGGGGAGGAACGAGCCTTACCAGAGGAGCCGACTGCTCAGGTTTCGTATTGAGTGTATTTGCAAAATACGGTGTATCGCTGCCTCATTCATCACGTGCGCAGGCTACAATGGGGTCATCCATCAAACTGGCTGAGGCTCAGGCCGGTGATCTGGTATTCTACGGTAACGGACGTCGTATCAATCATGTGGCCATCTATCTGGGAGGCGGCAGAGTGGTACATGCATCCAATCCCAGAACCGGTATCCGTGTATCCAATGTGGGTTATCGTACTCCCGTGAAGGTCGTCAGGATACTGGACGACTGACACATACTCAGGTGATATATGTCTGTCAGGTTCGTCTGCGGGCCATCCGGCTCGGGCAAAAGCGCATATATTCAGCAAAAGATCATAAAAGAATCAATAAATGATCCGGAACGTAAGTATCTGCTCATCGTTCCGGATCAGTTCACAATGCAGATGCAGAAGCGTATGATCGAACTGCATCCTGATCATGCTTTTTCCAATATCGAGATACTCAGCTTTTCCAGACTGTCACACCGTATCCTGGAGGAAACGGGAGGTGAGACCCCTGTGCTGGATGATACCGGCAAGAGCCTCATCATCAGGCATATATCCGAGGATGTGAAGCCGGATCTGCACGTAATGTCAGGCAGACTGGACCGCATAGGTTTCATACATGAGATCAAGTCGGCCATCTCCGAGTTCATGCAATACGGCGTCGGTCCGGATGATCTGCATGATCTGACCGGGCGCATTGCCGACAGGCCTTCGCTTGCGCACAAGCTCCATGATCTTGAGGTCATCTACAGGGCTTTCATGTCTTATAAATCCGATAAGTATGTGACTTCAGAGGAGACACTGGACATCGTGAGACGTAATCTCCACAGGTCAGCGCTTGTACGCGGAGCCGTGCTGGCATTTGACGGGTTTACGGGCTTTACTCCCGTTCAGGAGAGAGTCATTCAGGAGCTGATGGTTTTGTCTCATACCGTCCTCTTTGCTTTCAGTACGGAAGAAGGAGCAGATCCTTATACTCAGGTGGCAGCCGAAGACATGTTCCATCTGTCCTGGAGGTCGGTCGACAGGCTGTCGCGCCTGGCAGATGAAGCCGGCGTGCCCTGCGAGTCCCCCATACTCCTGAGTCTGAACGGGAAGGGCAACACTGAGGTTAACATAACAACACCCAAGCCCGCCGATCTGGCTCATCTTGAACGGCATCTGTTCAGATATCCCATAGAACAATACAGGGAAGAACCCGGACATTTACGCATATACAGAGCTTCAGGCATATCCGAGGAGATCACTGATACATTCCAGCGTATCACGGCGCTGATATCGGGCAGAAAATACCGCTACAGGGATATCGCGATAGTGGTGGGTGATATGTCCGCCTACGCAGACGGTATCTCGGGGACGGCCGCATCTCTGGGAATACCGGTATATATGGATTACAGCCGGCCGGTAATGATGTCGCCGTTCATCGAGGCGGTATTGTCCGCCTATGATGTGATCAGGACCGATTACAGCTGTGAGAGCGTCATACGTCACATGCGGACCGGATTCGGCCCCCTGACGATGGATGAAACGGATGAACTCGAGAACTTCCTGTTAAAGAGAGGTATCCGCGGCAGACGCATGTATGAGCGGCTGTGGGTCAGCGGTCAGACTGCTCCCGGAGAGGAAACGGAAGCTGCAGCGGCCGTGCGGGTGGAGAAGACAGAGAGGATCAATGCCATACGTGTCAAAGTATATGATCACTTTACCGGTTTACATAACTCAAATAATACTATCAGATCATATGCCGGAAGCTTATATGATTTCATGGCTTCGGCCCGCATGTATGACAGACTGATGACCATGGCCTCGGAATTTCGTGACAGCGGCGATCATGCGAGAGCCATGCAGTATGAGCAGGTGTTTGAACGTGTATGCGGACTTCTGGATCAGATAGTGACTCTTACCGGAGATGAAGAAGCGGATGCCGATGAATTCCTTCACATTCTTGAAGCAGGCCTCGGTGAGATCAGGCTCGGTATCATCCCGGGCGAGAGCGATCAGGTCATGGTCGGTGATTTCGTACGTACAAGGCTGGAATCGGTCAAAGTGCTCTTTTTGCTGGGAGCCAATGATGAAAACATCCCCGGGAAGGTCTCTACCGGCGGTATCATATCCGATCCGGACAGGGACTATCTGAGCGGATTTGACGGGATAGAACTTCACTCAGAGGCTCTATCTGTATATGAACATGGCCAAGCCGTCGGATGGCCTCATAGTGTCGTACACTGCCTGTGATGAAAAGGGCTCCCCGGTACAGCCTTCTTACCTGATACATATGTTATGTAAACTATTTCCGGCAGTTCCCCACCGCAGATCGGCGGATTCACATTCTGTGGAGGAAGTGGCGGCACCGGCCGACAGACATGCCGTGGCACGTGTATGTGCGGATATGCTCCGTGAATATGCCGGAGGGCGCCTGGATCCTGAAGACAAGATGCGTCTGGCAGGACTGTGCCGGATCATGGGATCGCATGATGACGGAAGTACTCTTGACGCTGTCCTCAATATGAGCTGTGCACACTATACACATACTCCGCTGTCAGATTCGATCGCGGAGGGGATATACGGTACCGTGATGCAGACCTCCGTGAGCCGTCTGGAGAGATTTGCCGCCTGTGCATATGCGCATTTCTTAAGTTACGGACTCAGGCTTCGCGAACGGCCGGAGTATTCGTTTGAGAATAACGATATGGGTGACGTATATCATAAGGCTCTGGAAGAGTTCTCCAACAGGGTCAGCGAGTCCGGAGCCGGCTGGAACGGACTCGGCAGTGAAGAAGCCGCAGCCTGGGCAGATGAGATCATGGATCGTCTGATCAATACCTACGGCGATACCATACTGATATCCAATAATCGTAATATAGCGTTGAGTGACAGACTCAAACGCATAGTCAGGAGGAGTGTGGATACCATCAGATACCAGGTCGGCGCCGGTGATTTCATCCCGAAGTTCTTTGAGAGAGGGTTCAGTGAATCAAGGTCTTTCACCGGTGAGGACGGGGCTGAGCATACATACCGCCTGACAGGCAAGATAGACCGAGTCGACATATGTGAGTCGGATGAGAACCGGTATCTGCGTATAGTGGATTATAAGTCGGGCAACAGGGACTTCGACATAGCGGCTCTGTATCACGGACTGATGATGCAGCTGGCCGTATATATGGATGCCGCACTTAAGATAACGGGCGATACCCAACCTGCCGGTATGCTGTATTACCATATGTCCGATCCGGTGGTATCCGCGGATGCGGACACTACCGATGAAGAGGCGGCCGATCTGGTCCGTGGTGAACTCCGCATGAAAGGCGTGGTCAACTCCGACCCCGACATAGCGAGGCTGATGGACCGAACGCTTACGGCCGGTACAGGCTCGAAGGTCATTCCACTGGCCTACAAAAAAGACAACACTCCGCAGGCTTATTCCAAAGCATATACGACGGATGAACTGAAACTGATGCTTGAATATACCGAAAAGAAGATGGATGAACTCTCATCGCGGATTATGGGAGGCTGTATTGAAGTACATCCGGCTTATATGAAGCGTTCGGATCCTCCGTGCAGATGGTGCGACTATGCATCGGTATGCCATATCGCATCGGGTATCCCGGGCTATGAGAGATCCGAATATGATGATGATTCGGCTGATATACCGGAGGCGATGAGACGCTCGGTGAAGGCTCAGAAAGATAATAATGGTTGAATTTACCCCCGAACAGAAGAAAGTCATAGAAGCCAGAGACTGCAGTCTGATCGTGTCCGCCGCCGCCGGCAGCGGAAAGACGGCTGTGCTCGTGGAACGTATAATCGGCCTGATCACGGACCCTGAGAATCCCGTGGATATAGATACCATGCTGGTGGTGACCTTTACCAATGCCGCAGCGGCTCAGATGAAGGACAAGATAAGGGATGCACTGGCAGGCAGGCTTGAGAAGGATCCCGATGATGTCAATCTGCAGAGACAGGCTACACTCATTCATAATGCAAGGATCACCACTATAGACTCTTTCTGTCAGTATGTACTCCGCAACTCATTTGCGGATACAGATGTGGATCCCGGATTCCGTATCGCGGAGCCGGGTGAGAATACCCTGCTTGAGGCTGATGTGCTGGACCAGCTCATCGAAGACAGATACGGCAGAGGAGATGAGGATTTCCTCTATATGGCCGATCATCTGGCGACCGGAGCTTCCGACCACAGTGTGGCCGAAGCCGTATCGACGTTATACAGAGTGGCCCAGTCAGATCCCTGGCCGTATATATGGCTGCAGGATTGCATGCGCGGCCATGACATTCCCGCCGGAGAGGGATTACCGCCGGATATGGAGAAACGTATCGTGGACAGGGCCCGGCATGAAATATCAAAAACGCTCGATATTTATAATAAGGCGCTTGAACTGGCCGAAACCGGAGGACTGCATCCGGATTATACTGCCGTGATCGCATCCGAACGTGACGCCCTTATGGATATTACGGAGAAGGCAGGCCGGGATGAGGGCATGGGATATGATGAACTCGGAGATCTCGTAAGGTCTCTGACATACGAAACCCTTTCCCGTAAGAAGAATCCCGATGAAGATAAGGCTGTAAGGGAGCAGGTGAAGGATCTCAGGACCGCAGCCAAGTCCGGTATGGAGAAACTGAAGAAATCATATCTGTCAGCGTCATCCGCAGCTGCCGCTGACCGGATCAGGGAGTGTGACCGTACGGTATCATCTCTGTGCCGGCTGACGATGGATTATATGGATGCCTTAAGAGATGCCAAGGCAGACAGAGGTATTTTATCTTTCTCCGATATAGAGCATTATGCTCTGGATATACTGGTGAAACGTACAGACGACGGAGATTGTGAATACAGGGAAGCTGCGGGACAGTACAGGAGTTTCTTCAGTTATGTGTTCATAGATGAGTATCAGGACTCAAACCTTATCCAGGAACTGATACTGTCAGCTGTCTCCGGTGAGAAAGACGGCATATACAACCGCTTCATGGTGGGTGATATCAAGCAGTCCATATACCGGTTCAGACAGGCCCGTCCGGAGATATTCATAGAGAAATATGATGAATATGAGTATGAGGGTGCAGACCGGCGCAAGATCGACTTAAACCGTAACTTCCGCAGCCGTACACAGGTACTTGATGCATGTAACGCACTGTTTGAGCGTATCATGACCCTGTCCTGCGGCGGTGCCGAGTATGATGAGCATGCCGCGCTTAAATACGGTGCCGGTTATCCCGATGCGAAGGGGAATGAATATGAGACCGAGGTGATCTTCGTCAAAACCTCCGAAGGTGAGACTTCAGACCGTGCCGCTACAGAAGGAGAGGCGATCGCACGCCGCATAGAAGAACTGATGAGCAGCGGCATGGAGATCAGAGACCCCGATGACGGTAATATGAGGCCCCTCAGATACGGCGATATAGTCATATTGTACCGGTCCAGCGCTCCGGATGCAGAGCATTACAAGAAGATCCTGGAGACTCATTCCATTCCGGCATCGCTCACAGGCAGTTCGGGATATTTCAGCACATATGAGATATCGACATTGATGAATCTGCTGAGGATCATAGTCAATCCTCTGCAGGATATACCTTTCTACGGATCGATGTCGTCGGTGATCGGCGGATATGGCCCCGAGGACATAGCCCGTATAAGCCTGGCGTACAGAGAGTCGCTCCCTGACGGCGTACGCCCCGGTGAGGGATATATGTATGATGCATGTAAACTGGCTGCAGCTCAGGGAGATGAGCGGAGTGTACGTTTCCTGGATATGATAGACAGATACCGCACCATGTCCGGATATATGAGTGTGGATGAACTGCTGAGTGTGATCCTGGATGACACCGGATACCGGACTCTGATGCTGGCCATGAGAGGAGGCCCCAGACGGGCGGCCAATGTGGACATGCTCATCCGTAAGGCTGCCGATTATGCCGGGACGTCCTATTTCGGACTGTATAATTTCATCCGCTATATAGATCTGCTCAGAAAATCCGAGACTGATGACGAAGAAGCGGAAGCCCCGGGCGAGATGCGGGATACCGTCCGCATCATGACCATACATAAGAGTAAGGGCCTGGAGTTCCCGGTGGTCATAGTGGCCAGAGAGGGCAGCGAGTTTAATATGACCGACGCACGAGGTGCGGTGATATGTGATCATGATGCCGGGATAGGCGTCCGGAATATCGATACGCGCAGGAGGATCCGGTATGACAATCTGATGTACCGCCATGTGTCGGATTCCATATGTGATCAGACACTGGCAGAGGAGATGCGCATACAGTATGTGGCCATGACGAGAGCCAGGGAGAAACTGATCCTGATGGCCGCTCTTGCCGATGAACGGGGCAGAAACGATGAAGATACGGATGATTCCAAACTGGTGATCAGGCGTCCTGAGAAGCCGGCCAGATATATAGACTGGTATATACAGTGCATGTGTGACGCGGCGGGTACCGACAGACTTGTACTTGATGAAGAATGGACGGGATCCGATAAGCTGCATATCCGCTTTCACAAAGCCGACATGTCGTCCGGGACCGCTGATGGAGCGGCACTTATGGAAGCGGTCGATACAAAACTGCTCATGAAGGAACTGGATGATGCATCCCTGATCAGTGATATGTCATCTCCCTATATGAATTATATAGAAAGCCTGTATGAATACGAATATCCTCACGCCGATCTGAGCGGTCTGTATACCAAGACATCCGTATCCGTGCTCAAGCACGCAGCCATGCCTGATGATGAGGAACCGGTACATGAACTTTTCCGCGGCGAAGCGGATGACGGTAAGGACGAGGTGGCAGGATATGATGCACCCGTACCCGGATTCATATCGGGAACATCGGACAGGCCGGGAGCTACCGTCAGAGGGTCTGCATTTCACAGGATCATGGAACTCTTTGACTTTACGGCTTTGGATTCCCCGGGATCACTTCTTCGGCAGATCGAGGCGTATGCCGCCGATCAGCGACTGTCGCCCGTAGAAAAGCATATTCTGGACGACCCGGAAGAAGTGCGGCTTATCGAAGAGTTTCTTAAAACGGATGCGGCGCGCAGGATGGCATCGGCTTACGGGAACGGCCGTTTGTACAGAGAGGCACCTTTTATGATGGGGATTCCGGCATCGCGTGTGGATGAGAGATTTCCTTCCGATGAAACTGTACTCATTCAGGGTATTATTGATGTATATTGGATAGAGGATGACGGAGCCGTGATCCTGGATTACAAGACCGACCGCGTAAACAGTGCCGGCCGGCTGGTCGAACTGTATAAGACACAGCTCGATTATTACGGGTATGCTCTTGAGCAGATGCGTATCCCGGTCAAAGAGAAGCTGATTTATTCATTTGCGCTCGGAGAGACCATAACTCTCTGAACAGACAGGTATATATGGGCAGATCGTTCAAAAAAGTGATATATGTGCTGATGCCTTTTCTGGCGTACTACGTGGTACATGATGTGACCAGGCTGCTGATGATGTATGTACTCCAGCTCATCTCATCCAACAGTGCACCTGCTTACGCTTATATCAGGGCACATGATACTTTTTTCTCCGGGATCATATCTCTGATAGACATGCTGCTCGGGGCGGCCGTACTCATCATCCTGATGAAAAGGGATCCCGAGGAACTGTCAATCTGGGATTATGTAAACCTAAACGGTATCGGCTTTTACAGGGCGGACCGTATCCATCCGGCTGCTTTCTCATGGATCCTGATCACTGTTCAGGCCGTCAGCATGGCTCTGGGACTTAATATCCTGATAGGATTATCCGGGCTCATGCGCATTTCATCATACGCCGGGACTTCTGCCACACAGTATAACCTGCCACTGTGGTTCGGACTGCTGCTGTACGGCCTGGTCTCGCCTGCCGTGGAAGAACTGCTTTTCAGGACCGTGGTATACGGCCGCATGAAGAGGAGATTTCATATAGCGATCGCCATGATCATCAGTTCCATGTTCTTTGGACTTTATCACGGTAATCTGGTACAGGGAATATACGGCTTTGCCATGGGACTGCTCATGTGTCTGGCCTGTGAGTATATTCACAGCGTCACGGGAGCATTTCTGATGCATTCGGCAGCCAATCTGACCGTATACCTGCTCGGCAGGAGCGGAGTGCTCATGAAGATACATACTCCCGTATACTGCATCCTTCTCCTGGGCATCGGATGTGCCACGATACTGACCGAGATCGCTTATTCGGTACTGAGCGTCCGCCGCCGGGGACGTCCTGAAGGTATCGGATACGTCGGATGTTTCTATGTTGATCCCACTCTGACAGACGAAGAATAAATATATGATCGATATATACACAACGGGTGTTATCTTGGTATACTGATTTTGTGTATAAACATGTTGTCCGGCTTTCAGAAAGGATATTCAGCATATGAAGGAACTCAAGCCCATTACCAATAAACTGTTGTGGATATTCGCCATTGGCCAGTTCGGATGGAGCCTTCTCTCGGGTGTCGTATCGAACTGGATGGTCTATTATTATACGGGTAGCCCGGATGCACAGAATCCGAATACGGGACTTTTTGCATCGGGGATCACCCAGGAACCCATCCTTTTTAAACTCACACTGTTCGGTCTCGTGCTCGCGGTCGGACGTATATTCGATGCCATCACGGATCCTCTTATCGCAGGATGGTCGGACCGCAGTAACTATAAGAACGGACGCCGTATACCTTTTATGCGTGCTATGGCTGTTCCTTTTGCTCTGTGTACCATAGGCCTGTTCGTTCTTCCGCAGACAGGGGTCGTAGCTGTCAATGATATCCTGCTTTTCGTACTACTCATAGTGTTCTATCTGTTCATGACCATGTTCTGTACACCGTACAACGCTCTGATAGCGGAACTCGGAGACACGCAGCAGCACAGGATCAACGTATCCACATATATATCGTTCACATTTATCGTGGGACAGAGTATATCATTCCTGCTGCCCAATCTTGCGGGAGCACTTGAGGGAGTGGCCGGCCAGAAGGGTTCGATAAGGCTCGCTGTAGCCATCATGGCATCCATAGCCTGTGCAGCCATGCTGATCGCGGCTTTCTATATCAATGAGCGTGATTATATCGATTCCAAGCCCAGTGAGACCAGACCTTTCAGTTCACTTATCAAGACGTTTTCCAACGGTCAGTTCCGCAGGTTCGTATATAGCGATGTCATATACTTTTTTGCACTGACTCTGTTCCAGACCGGTCTGGCATTCTATGAGACCAAACTGATGGGTATCGAGGATACATGGACATTTGTACTGACCGCCACGATGACGGCCATAAGCGTCTGCCTGTATCCGGTAGTCAATATCCTGGCCAAGAAGATGGGTAAGAAGAACCTGATAATCATCGGATTCTTCTCATACTGTGTGGTCTTCGCCATTACGGCGGCATGCGGCCGGGGCCTGTACTGGGGCTTCATAGTGGCTGTAACCGCTTCGGTTCCGATGGCCATTCTCGGCATACTGCCTCAGGCATGTGTGGCTGATGTGGCCGAGCTTACCAGGCTGGAGACCGGAGAGGACAGGAGCGGAATGTTCTTCGCCGCACGTACTTTTGCATTCAAGATGGGACAGGCACTTGCGATGGTGATATTCACATCAGTGACCGTATCACAGACTACCGGAAGTTACAGGGCTACCGCAGTCATAGCATTTGTCACATGTCTGATAGGAGCACTTCTGTTCTTTGCTTTTAACGAGAAGATGATCCTGGGCAGGATACGCGAACTCAAGGGTGGCAATGAGATTTGATAAAAGACACATCAATTGCATATTGTGCCTTCTGACTGCGATGTTCATCCTGACGGCCTGCGGTGAAGAGGAGGTGTCGTACACCGATACCGGCATGGCTGCTATCGAAGCGCTGGATTATACGGAAGCCATGGAGGCTTTTAATGCGGGACTCGAAGCCGGTGAGGATGAGAGGCTG
The DNA here is from genome assembly GCA_905234595.1 of uncultured Lachnospiraceae bacterium. Lineage (GTDB taxonomy): Bacteria > Bacillota > Clostridia > Lachnospirales > Lachnospiraceae > XBB2008. The sequence goes on from CAJOID010000036.1 coordinate 44,230, forward strand.
ATACTGCGCGGTCAGGGGATGGTTTATCTCGCCCAGCTTAAGTATGACGAGGCGGTCGATGCCTTTATCCGTGCCCTGAATCTGAGTAACGGGGTCCCCGAGGATCTCGACTATGATATCAATTACTATCTGGCTGCGGCATACTACAAGTCGGGCCGGCTGGAAGAAGCACGGGCTGTGTATGATTCCATCCTGACACTCAGATCCGATGAGTATAATGCATATTATCTCAGGGGCATAGTATCGCTGGAGAGCGGTGATTACGAATCCGCCATAGAGGACTTCCGCAAGGCTATCGGTATCAACAGCGGTGACTGCGATATGATCATCGATGTATATCAGGTTCTCGCAGCCCAGGGATACAAGGAAGCCGGACGGGATATCATCAGCGAATACATAGCATCCAATTCCAATATTTCGGACTATGACTATGGCAGGTTTGAGTATTATCTCGGCAATTACGAGAACGCCGACAAAGGTGATTCGGCACAGATAACACTGTTCCTGGGCCGTACATACGAGGCCCTGGGTGATTACAACTATGCCATAAGCCTGTATAACACATATCTGGACAAGAACCATAATGCTCCCAATATCTATAACCAGATGGGACTGTGCCAGATGAAGATGGAGAGATATGCGGAGGCACTCAGTTCGTTCCAGGCCGGAATGAATACCGAGGACAAATCCATCATGCAGACACTCAAGTTCAATGAGGTCGTGGCATATGAATATATGGATGAATTCAGGACGGCAGCGAACCTGATGAAAGACTACATAGCGCTGTATCCCGATGATACCGCGGCTCTCAGGGAATACGAATTCCTGAAGACCAGGTAGATACGGGAGGGAGGATATATATGATAGATAAACTGATCGCCGGGATAAAAAGAAC
>CAJOID010000036.1:45264-52533 GCA_905234595.1 uncultured Lachnospiraceae bacterium
GACCTGATCCCGGCCGTCAAGCCGCAGATAGCCATGTATGAGCAGTTCGGAATCCCCGGACTCGAAGCATATAAGAAGACGATCGACTATTGTCATTCCAAAGGTCTGATCGTCATAGGAGATGTCAAGCGCGGGGATATCGGATCCACTTCCGAATCATATGCGATCGCTCATCTCGGACATATCAGTATAGGTTCGCAGGAGTTTGCAGGATTCGATGAGGATTTTGCGACAGTAAATCCGTATCTGGGCAGTGACGGGGTGAAGCCTTTTATAGATGTATGCCGTACCGAGCACAAGGGTATATTCGTGCTGGTCAAGACTTCCAACCCCTCCAGCGGCGAGTTCCAGGACAGGCAGGTGGTCGGTGATGACGGCCGGACACGCAGGCTCTATGAAATAGTGGGAGAGCAGGTGGATGCCTGGGGTGCGGAGCTGATGGGATCGGCCTACAGCTATGTGGGTGCCGTGGTGGGCGCCACCTATCCCGAAGAGGGACGTATCCTCAGAGAGATCATGCCCAAAGCTTATATCCTGGTACCCGGTTACGGTGCGCAGGGCGGTAAGGGAGCCGACCTGGTTCATTTCTTTGATAAGGACGGACTGGGCGCGATAGTCAATTCATCCAGAGGTATCATAGCCGCATATCAGAACGACAGATACGCCTCATACGGTGACGAAGCCTATGCCGATGCATCACGTGCAGCGGTAGAGGATATGATCGCGGATATACGCGGCGCACTGGAGAGCAGACAGTCATGAAAAAGAGAACACTCAAACAAAACATCGCCCTTGTCGGCGTGATACTCATAGTGATCATGGTGCTGGCTACGCTGATAACCGCTTTTGCCGATCCTACCGGCAGGTATTTCAGGAGCTGCCTGATCGTGACCATAGCTCTTCCGATAGCTCTCTGGGTATTCCTGTGGGCATACGGAGCGATGATGCACAAGCATACTCCCGCAAGTTTTGATCTGGGCGGTACCGGAACACCTCCCGCAGCGGATGGCACAGAGGACGCCGGTACGGATAGGGGAACGGAAGCCGATGAACAGAAACAGTGATGAGACAAAGAGCCTGACGGTACATAATTACCGGATCAGGCTCATATTGACTGCAGCCGGTCTGTTTATGATCCTGTTTTATCATCTGACCCGGATGAGTGAGAAAACGGCCGGTAGCATATATCTGCACTTCATCCGGCCGCTCCATGACAGGCTGGCCGGCTGGTGTGACTCTACCGGCACCGCAGTGATCGAGGTGCTCACAGCATGTCTGTGTACTGTACTTGCGGTATATCTCATCCTGAGTGTGGTGTCTTTTATCCGTGATCTCGGTTCGTCCCTTCGCAGGGCTTTCGGGCATCTCATATCCCTGGTCCTCACGCTGGTCATGACCGTCAGCTTTATCTACGGCGGATTCTGTATCCTGTGGGGATACTATTATTATGCTCCCGGCGTATCCACGGTATGCGGCATAGAGGCAGATCCGGATGGGATCCTTCATGAGGATCTGATCAGAGTGGATGAACATTTCGTACAGATGGCAAATGAATATTCCGTGCAGGTAAAGAGGGATGATGAAGGCCGGTTTATATATTCCCGCGATCCCTATGAGCATTCGCGCGTGCTGTATGATACGGTATCGCGGACTTTTCCAGGACTGGATGCTCCGGTCCATAAGCCGAAGCAGATCCGTTTCTCCAAAGTGATGAGTTACATGGATTTCACCGGATTCTTCTCGCCGTTTACGGGAGAAGCCTGTATCAATGCCGATTCGCCGGAATGCATGACGCCCTCGGCGATCGCGCATGAACTGGCTCATCAGAGAGGGATCGGCGCGGAGGATGAAGCCAATTTCGTGGCTGTCCTCGCCTGCCTGGAGGACGGGGATCCGGACTATGTATATTCAGCCTGCCTGCTGGCGCTGATCCACCTGCAGAATGCATTATATAAGAGCGGGGATGATGTGCAGTGGCAGCGGATCCGTGATTCATACAGCCCTCAGGTCGTACATGATCTTGAAGAAAATAATGCATATTGGGCACGTTACAGGGAATCACGTATATACAAGGCTACTACCGATACATATGATGCTTTTCTCAAGTCATACGATCAGGAACTGGGCCGTGAGACTTACGGGGCATGCGTCGATCTTTTGGTGGCGTATTACAGCAATATATGGTAAACTGATTGGAGTGCAGAGGGCACATATTGATTTTTTTGAATTATTTTTTGGTTTTTCTGAACCTTTTGTGACCTTGCATGAGTCTTTATTATCAAAGGAAGCATGATTATGGCTACAACATTGCTTAAGAAGTGGCGCGACATGGCGTATTCGGAGACAGCCAACAAAGGTGATCTCCAAAGACTCTGGCAGGATTACTTCCAGAAAGAGAAAGATATATACGCCGAACTTCTTCAAACACCCGACACGGTAGTGAAGGGTACTGTGAAGGAACTTGCAGAGAAGTACGATACAGATATCTTAACGATGACCGGTTTTCTGGATGGCATCAACGACAGCCTTAAAGAGCCGAACCCCATCGAAGAGATGGACGAAGATACGAAAGTCAACCTGGGTTTCGATCTTGAACTCCTCTACAAGAACATGGTAGCAGCCGATGCAGATTGGTTATACCAGCTGGAACAGTGGGATGACATCTTCGATGAGGAGAAACGCAAGGATCTATATAAAGAGCAGAAGTCATCAACAACGATCCGTAAGGAAGCTAAGATCTATCCCAATGATCCCTGCCCCTGCGGAAGCGGTAAGAAGTATAAGAAGTGTTGCGGCAGAACCGCGTAGCAGTTTACTTAAGAAGGGAGAAGATGCACAGATGAAAAAAGTACTTTCACTTTTATTAGTAGGTGCAATGGTAATCGGAGTAGTTGGTTGCGGATCAGCATCAGGCGAGCTTTTCTCAACCGCAGCATCACGTGAATGGTCAGCAGATGATGCTAACCACGTATTCATGGATGATGAAGCTATAGCGCTGGCACAGTCAGTAGCAGCTAACGGAGCAGAAGGAGCCGCTAACATGAGAGCACAGGCTAAGGCCGCTCTTGATGGCTGCAACGCTCAGAGATCTTCCGCAGGACTTGGTTCGATGACCTGGAGCGATGGACTTGAGCAGGCTGCTATGGTTCGTGCACAGGAGATCGTTACAACCTGGTCACACACCAGACCTAACGGAAGCGACTGGTGGACAGTTAACTCCAACCTCATGTACGGTGAGAACCTGGCTAAGGGTTACAGCACTGCAGATGCAGCAGTTGCAGCCTGGATGGCATCACCTACACACAAGGCCAATGTTATGGACGGCGGATTCAAGACATGCGGTATCGCAATCTATGAAGTAGGCGGCACATGGTATTGGGCTGAGGAATTCGGTTATTAATTATCGAATCCGTTCATACTGAAATCAGGGGATGTGCTATAATTAGCACATCCCTCTTTTTTTTAGCGTATATGCACCGGGGATAAGACTTAAGGACCAGGGAGGCTGTCATGGCTGACAAGAGCAAAGCTGACAAAAAGGAAAAGGCGTTTAGAGTATTGGATATCCTCATACCTGTGGTATGCATAGGTGTGTTTGTATTCAGCGGATTCAATCTGTTTAAGATATACAGGTCATATGCCGAGGCTGATGCGATATACAGCGGTCTGGCACTGATGGCCAATGAAAAAGCCGAAGTCAGTGAGGAAGAGGTTGCGGTAGCCATGGAGCAGGCCGGCTTCCCTTATCTGAACGTAGACCACGAGGGACTGCTTGAGATCAACCCCGATTATAAGGGCTGGCTGTATTTTCCGTTGCTTGAACTGAGCTATCCCGTGGTATACGGCGATGAAGCCCAGTCATATCTGAACAAGACCTTCGATGGTACTCCGTCGAAGAGCGGAGCCATATATATAGATGCATGGTCGAATCCTGATCTTAAGGACATGACGACCCTGATATACGGTCATAATATGCGTAACGGATCGATGTTCGGCTGTCTTAAGCGTATCCGCAATGAGGAAGGGCTCATAGATCAGGATCCGTACTTCTATTATTACACACCTACCATGGCGTATAAGTGTCATGTCTTCGTATATTATCTGGAGAATGCGAACGGCATGACATATAAGTATCCTACGGATAACAGGACGTATGATGAGTATATGGATTATATCCTGAGCAAGAATGAGTATGCCGCCGGTCCCGATTCCGTGGATATAGCACACAGACCCAGAATACTGTCACTGTCCACCTGTTCTGGTTTTCATTCGGGCAAGAGAACGGTTATCCACGCTGCCATAGAGGATTCATACAAGATCGGGGATAATCTTATAGTGGAGGAATCGTTCGGTGAGGCTATCCCTTAACAGAACCCAGTTAAAACTCATAGCCATAATCTCAATGGTCATAGATCACGTGGCATGGGGGTTTCTGGACTTCTATTCCCCTTTGGGCCAGTTCATGCATGTGCTGGGCCGTTTTACGATACCCATCATGTGCTTTTTCGTTGCCGAGGGATTCCGCAGGACCCATGATCTGAAGCAGTACATCTACCGGATGGCATCCGCGGCAGTCTTTACGATCATTCCCTTTTATCTCTTTTTCGGTCACGAATACGGTTACAGACAGAATATCATATTCGATTATCTGCTGGGACTCCTGATGCTTACCGTTCTTGAGAAGACCGGGTGGAACAGGGCGCTTAAGATACTCGTCGTGGCCGCACTTTTCGGTGTATCCATATCCGTAGGCGGATGGATCATTACTCCGTCATTGTTCATACTGGTGTTCTACTACGGCCGTGACTGGCGTCAGAAGGTCACATGGTTTATCGTCTGTAATGTGGTGACCGTGGCCAGCATAGAGATCGCCATATTCATTAATTCCAGATTCCACATATTTGATTACGAGTGGACCTGGTGGTCGATGCTGTATCTGCTGGGATTCATGCTGGCACTTCCCGTATTGTCACTCTATAACGGAGAGAAGGGATCCGACAGACCCGGCAGTAAGTTCTTCTATATATTCTATCCGGCACACTTCATAGTATTGTGGGCCATACAGAAACTGACAGTGGGATATGAAAGCGTATACGGGCTGTATCTGGGCATGCATATCCTGGTGATCGTAGTCATCGTGATCATGCTCGAGGGTGTGCTGAGATCGCAGGCCAGCCGCGGACAGAATTCCGTAGCGATATTCCTCGTGAGCGGTGCGGTGTATGTATGCGGTTTTACGCTCGAGATACTGGCATCGACAGCGGACGGATACTATCTGGCCTGCGTGGTTCAGTATTTCGGCGAATATATCATGCTCATATCCATTCTGCTGTTTATCTCCGAATCATGCAGGGTGTCCACCCCCAGATTTGTATATCTGCTGCATATCGTTGCGGCTCTCGGTCTGATGTATGCGCTCGTGACCACGCGGGAGACCGGATTCTTCTATTCATATATAGGAGTTAATGAGGAACATGTGATAGGCCGTCCGGAGCTGGTCCATTCTACAGGATTCATGCTTTCCATGGCATTCATGCTCATCATGTGTCTGGAGATAGTGATCTGTGCGATTCATGTGTTCATTCACGGTTCCAGGATAGAGAAGCGGAGAATGCAGTTCATTTTGTGTGCGATGATATCGTGCTGGATGCCGTATCTTGTCACCATGACCGGAGTGACGGGCGGATTTGAGATCCCCGCGGTAGGAATGCTGGCTGCAGGCGGTTTCATGTACGTCTGTCTGTTCAGGTACGGCGCCCTGGATTCTGTGGCCCTGGCCAGTGAGAATGCTCTGGAGAAGGCTCATGAAGGCATCATGGTGCTGGATGACAGGTATCGTGTCAGCTTTCACAACAGGATAGTGGATGATATCATCGGCGGCCTGGATCACAATACCGATGTCAGGAATCACGAAGTCGTAGGCAGGATACTTGATGGCGAGATAGACCGGATCAATGTCTCCGACAGAATATACGAAGTGACGCTGGAGGAACTTAAAGCAGGCAGACTCGTGCAGGGTACCATGATATGGTTCCTGGATGTTACCGAGCATATGGAGAACCTGAAGAATATGCAGGAGCTGGCGCATCATGATTCGCTGACCGGTTTATATAACAGGGGATATTTTAAAGAGATCGTTGATGTGGATGTCCGGGACGGACGCAGAGGATGCTTCTTGATGATGGATATGGATAACTTCAAACTGGTGAACGATCATTACGGCCACCAGCGCGGAGATTCGGTTCTCATTAATCTGGCGTCCATACTGAAAGATTATCCGGACGATGAACTGTATGCATGCCGCGTAGGCGGTGACGAGTTCTGTGCTTATATACGCGATAATACCGATAAAGAGTACATAACGTCTGTTATAGATAATATCATGAACCGGTTTAACCATACTTTCCGTTCGGAAGATGATATCAGATGCACCATCTCTATAGGTGCTGTCATCAATGATGATGCCGGTGCTCTAATGGATTGCTCTACCTTGTATTCCCATGCAGACAGGAAACTGTATGAAGCCAAAGAGTCGGGAAAGAATACTTACAGACTGTGAGTATTTGCTTTTTGGATCAAATATATTATAATTACGTGTATTGTTGCATGAGGCAACACAGATAGCCCACGGGCTTATTATGGAGGAGATCATTATGAAGAAGAAAATCTTATCACTGGCTCTCATCGCAGTATGCATGCTCGGCTTATGCGCATGCGGCTCAGGAAGTGCTTCGGGTAACTCCGATGCAGCTTTCACTACCGTGAACAAAGGCGTTCTTACCATGGCTACCAACGCTTACTTCCCGCCTTACGAATACTATGACGGAAGCGAGATAGTAGGTATCGATGCTGAGATCGCCAAGGCTGTTGCAGACAAGCTCGGACTTACCCTGAAGATCGAAGATATGGAGTTTGACTCCATCATAACCGCAGTAAGTGCAGGCAAGGCCGATATGGGACTTGCAGGTATGACAGTTACAGAGGAGCGTAAGCAGAACGTCAATTTCTCTGATACATATGCTACAGGCGTACAGGTTGTCATCGTACCCGAAGGATCCGATATCAAGACCGTAGATGATCTGCAGGGCAAGAAGATCGGTGTTCAGCTGGCTACGACCGGTGACATCTACTGCTGTGATGATTTCGGTACAGATAATGTTGAGGAGTACAACAAGGGTAATGATGCAGTCATGGCTCTCGTATCCGGCAAGATCGATGCTGTCGTTATCGATAATGAGCCTGCCAAGAGCTATGTAGCCGTTAATCCCG
>CAJOID010000036.1:52551-114875 GCA_905234595.1 uncultured Lachnospiraceae bacterium
AGAGGAATACGCAGCTGCACTTAATAAGGAGAATACAGCTCTTCTCGAGGCAGTGAACGGTGCTCTGGCAGAGCTTAAGGCAGACGGTACTCTGGATGCCATCATCAGCAAGTACATCCCTGCTAATTGATAAATGTGGAGTCGGTTTACATAACAAGGGAATCATATGAGTAGTTTTATAGACAGATTTACACTTGATTTCATAACCGATGACCGATGGAAATTTATAACAAAAGGCCTGGGCGTGACCTTGGAGGTCACTGCCCTGGCTCTTGTTTTTGGTGTGATCATCGGTCTGGTCGTTGGGATCATCAGATGTGCTCATGATCAGCAGAGCGTGAATGAGAGACGCGGAGTGCGCGGCGCGGTACTGAATTTTCTGAATCTGATATGCCGTCTGTATGTAACGGTCATCAGAGGAACTCCTGTGCTGGTACAGCTCCTCATCATGTATTTCATCATCCTTGTGTCGGCCCAGTCCAAGGTGGTGGTCGCTGTCGTGACCTTCTCCGTGAACAGCGGCGCGTACGTGGCTGAGATTTTCCGTGGCGGTATCATGTCCATAGACAAAGGCCAGATGGAAGCCGGCCGTTCTTTGGGACTGACTTATGTCCAGACCATGATATATACGATAATCCCGCAGGCGATGAAGGCCTGCCTGCCGGCACTGGCCAATGAGATGATAGCTCTTCTCAAAGAGACATCCATTTGCGGCTATATCGGCTTAAATGAACTGACCAGAGGCGGAGACATAATCAGGGGAACGACGTTCGATGCGCTTCTTCCGCTCTTTGCGGTAGCGATCATATACCTGGGATTCGTTATGCTGCTGACCTGGCTTGTTTCATTACTTGAAAGGAGGTTGCGTAAGAGTGATAACCGTTAAAGACCTCCACAAATATTTTGATGACAATCATGTGCTCCGCGGTATCAATTATGAGATAGACAAGGGAGAGAAGATAGTGATCATCGGAGCTTCGGGCTCCGGCAAGTCGACTTTCTTAAGGTGCTTAAATCTCCTTGATACACCGACCAGCGGACATATATGGATGGACGGGGAGGAGATCACGGATCCCAAAGCGGATGTCAATATGATCAGACGCAAGATGGGCATGGTCTTCCAGCACTTCAATCTGTTCAATAACCTCACGATCATGGACAATATCACGCTCGCCCCGACCAAACTCAAACTTCAGTCGGTCGAGGAGGCCCGCGAGAACGCACTGTCACTTCTGGACCGCGTAGGTTTAAGAGAAAAGGCTGATGCGTACCCTTCGCAGTTATCCGGCGGTCAGAAACAGCGTATCGCCATCGTCAGGTCTCTGGCCATGAATCCGGAGGTTATGCTCTTCGATGAGCCGACTTCCGCACTGGATCCCGAGATGGTAGGAGAGGTTCTGCAGGTTATGCGGGAACTGGCCGATTCGGGTATGACCATGGTGGTCGTGACACACGAGATGGGCTTCGCCAGAGAAGTGGCCAGCAAGGTCCTCTTCGTGGATGAAGGCATCATAAAGGAAGAGAATACCCCTCAGGAGTTTTTCAGTAATCCTCAGGATCCGAGATTACAGGAATTCCTGTCCAAAGTTTTATAAATATAAGGATACAGAATAGTTATGGCAGAAGAAAGGGACAACATTGCGGATAACGGTAACGGTAATAAAAGCAGGAACTCTTTTACGGGTTCCATAGGATTCGTGCTTGCCGCTGCAGGCAGTGCCGTAGGACTGGGAAATATATGGAGATTCCCTTATCTGGCCGCACGTGACGGCGGCGGACTCTTTCTGGTAATCTATCTGATACTTGCCCTGACATTCGGCTTCACGCTGCTTACCAGTGAGGTTGCGATAGGCCGCATGACCAAACAGAGTCCTCTGACGGCATACAATAAGCTGGCTAAGGGATTTAAACCTCTGGGGATCATGGCGTGTATCGTCCCGATGATGATCATGCCGTATTACTGCGTTATCGGTGGATGGGTAGTGAAATATTTTCTGGCTTTTCTCACCGGTTCGGGTGCTGCTGCCGCCGAAGACGGATATTTCGGAGGCTTCATAACAGATACATCCACCCCCGTGGCCATGACGATCGTATTCCTGCTGCTGACCATGGTAGTGGTACTTGGCGGCGTTGATAAGGGCATAGAGAGATTCTCCAAGGTCGTTATGCCCCTGCTGGTCATCCTGATCGTCGCCATATCAATCTTTGCGCTGACCATATCGTATACCGATGAGGCCGGTACTGTGAGGACGGGAATTGAGGGACTGAAGGTTATGGTAGTGCCCGATCTGTCGGGACTGACCGTACGAAGCTTCTTTTCGACACTGATGGATGCCATGGGGCAACTGTTCTACAGTCTGAGCATTGCCATGGGTATCATGGTCGCATACGGCTCATATATGAGAGATGAAGATAACCTGTCCAAGTCGATCGGACAGATAGAGATATTCGATACCGGCATAGCCTTCCTGGCCGGGGTTATGATCATTCCTGCGGTATATGTGTTCATGGGCAGAGAGGGCATGGAAGCATCCGGCCCCGGATTGATGTTCGTATCCCTTCCCAAGGTTTTCGCAAGAATGGGCAATATAGGTAACTTCATAGGTGCACTGTTCTTTGCACTGGTTCTTTTTGCAGCGCTGACGAGCTCCGTATCCATACTGGAGGCGATCGTATCCAGCTTTATGGATCAGTTTAAGATGAAGCGTGTCAGTGCCACCATGCTGGAGGGCGTGATTGCTCTTGTATTCGGTCTGCTGGTATGCTTCGGCTATAATAAGCTGTACTTCGAAGTGGAGCTTCCGAACGGAGCCATTGCCCAGATACTCGATATCATGGATTATGTCAGCAACAACCTGCTGATGCCGGTAGTTGCCATACTCACCTGCCTGCTCGTCGGATGGATCATCGGTCCCGATAAGGTCATAGGAGAGGTTACGAAGAACGGAGAATCTTTCCACAGACGCGGGCTGTATAACGTTATGGTCCGTTTTGTGGCACCGGTCATGCTGGTTGTATTACTCCTGAAAGCCATTGGAGTAATTTAATCTGTATTTTGTGCATAAATTTTTACAAATTGTGAACTTTTTAGACCCCTTGATACGTCCTTAGTATTGAGGGGTTTTATTCTTGGGATAATTGCGCCCTTGAATTAAACGTTTTCGCGACCCTCAGACATAGAGAGAACAGCGTATTTACCCGCTCAAAGAGAGATTGGAGACTGACATGAAGAAGAGAAGGAAAACAAAACTTTGGAAAAAGGTCCTGGTAGGGATAATGTCCCTTACCATGTTCCTGGGGAACTTAAGCACTCTTTCGATAGAGGCATATGCCGCTACCGAGGATGTGCTTATGGATAACGGAGAGGAGGCTGACGCCACGGATTATGAGCCTGCTCCTCCGGAAGTTGAAGAACTCGACACGGAAGTCGCAGAGGAACCCGAGGAGGTCGTATACTATACGGTCACATATTACGATGCCGAGGGTGCTCTGATCGGAAGTTCACAGTTTGCGGAGGGCAGCGGTTTAAGCCTGCCTGCTTCCGATGAAGGTACATACTGGACCGACGCCGACGGAGTTGAGTATTTCGAAGGCGATGAAGTTTATGATAATCTCTCTCTCTTTGCTGCAATTGATGATATAGATGAAGATATAGTTGAAGAAGACATACCTGAGGATCAGGTACTCGTATATGCGGTGCTCAGAGACGCTGACGGTGCTTTTCTGGATGAGTTCCGTATCACCGAAGACATGTATCTGGCAGCCGGTGAAGATAATGATGCTCCCGTTGTAGACGGCTATGAGTTCAGGGAAGCCGTACTTGATATGAGTACAGTTACGGAAGTCCTCGTTGATGAGACCGAAGACGGACTGCTCGTTTATACCGTAGACGGAGTGGAACTTGAAGCTGATGCCGATATCGAACTTGTATATGAATCCACCGCGTTTGATCACACAGTCACGGTAGAAGTAGTTGATGAAAACGGTGCTCTGATCAAGGGATATGAATCTGCAGAGTTGCCCGAAGAAATAGAAGGAACCCTGGATCTGGCTGATACGGAGAATGCTCCGATCGAGATCGAGGGCTATGATTACGTAGAGGCTTCCATAGACGGCGTGCCTGTTTACTCCGTAACTATAGAGCCTGATGATGCATACTATGAGACCGATGACGGGTTCGTGGATATCGAATCCGATCTTCTGATCACACTGGTATATAAGGAGTCCGCGGTAGCTACCTTACTGACAGCTACGATAGTTGATGAGTTCGGTGATGAGATCGACGAGCAGTATACGGAGATGGAACTGCCTGAATTTAATGAAGAAGGCATTCTGGTACTGGATGATCCCGAACTTCCTCCGGTTGAAGATGTCAAGGTTAAGACCGGCCTGTTCAGATCGATCAAATACACCTATGTCAAAGCCGCTCTGAACAATAAGATAATCACGGCCATCAAGGCGGAAGCAGCCGATGACGGTGTGGGTACATATTATTCATATACTACGGACGGCGAGATCTGGACAGGTCTCAAAGAAGATTCAACCGTACTGTTCGAATATACTGACGGTAAGAAGACTGTTTATACATATGAAGACGGATATGTAAGTGTGACCGCTACACTTCAGCATGCAAATGCAGTACCAGATGATGCATATTTTGCAGTTACACCTCTGACGGCAGGATCGGGATATGATGTTGATACGTATATCGATGCACTGAATGCCAAGGCTGATACCCCTGCTGATTCGGAGGACTTCGAATATACTACCGAGAACACTCTGCTCTATGACATCGCGTTCTATTCCGATGAGACCATGACAGAGGAGATCGAACCTGCAGACGGTATGGTGAAGACCGAGATCACATTCCTGCAGGGACAGTTAAAGGAAGATCTGGAAGCAGATGAGAAGACCGAACTGCTGATCAATCACTTAAGTCTCGATGAGTCGGTTCTTGAGGAGGCAGGTACTACCGCTAACGCCAGTGTTACGGTCGGCGGGCTGAATGTTGAGACCATAACTGCGGATGTATCCGTAGCAGGTGAGAGCATCGCATTCTCCACCGAAGGATATTCGGTGTTCACGATCTCTTCCGAAGGTCTGTCCAAGAAGATCAAGATCGAATTCCGGACAGCAGACGGAGCTCCGGTATCCTTGGATCAGCTTCCGAATGCTTTCCTCTATGTATATAAGGTGAGTGATCCCAACAACCAGCATTCGCTGATCAAACTGGACGGAAGCGTAGGTGAATTTTCGGATGGTGTGATCACTGTTGATGAAGAAGCATTAAAGAGCAACAGCCTCAGATCATTTACATATGGCACTGATTTCTATTCATTATACGGCGTTGAAATCTGGCAGCCGGTAAGTCCCGAAAAAGCGGCTTCCGCATCCAAGGACAGTTCATATGATATGAACAACTTCATCAAGAGGATTCCCGACCGGGCATCCGGTGATCTTGCTGAAGTGGTTGATATGTACAGGTTCCAGTTCCCGCAGGATGACTTCAACTCCACAAGCAGTGAGTATGTGATCACAGCCACTCAGGTTTCGACAGGTGCTTTTGCTACCGCACCCGATATGATGGGAGAAGCGGCAGCATTCGGTGTGATCGCCGACACCTATCACAGTCATGCCGATACTCAGACCAACTTCGCGGTCAAGAAATTCATAGGCAGAGGTGCAGGCGATAGCGGAGCTACCGGCGCCGATATGGCCAATAATCCCGGAACCAGTTATGCAGGCGTTATAGAGAACATCCTGCAGGTTAAGAATAACCTTGGCCCTTCCAATATCTTCTACGGCGACAGCTTTACACAGAAATCCAACGGTGATCAGCAGCTGTATTACAAGCCAAGCGGAGAACTCTTCATACAGGATGACTCCGGTAAGGCTCAGGTTGCTACGCTTCCCGTCGAGCTGATCAACGGTAAGGTTGATTCCCTTATCGCAGGTATCGGTGTGGCATCAGGTGAGCTCATCACTCTTCCCGGCACTGCAGAAGGTCTTTCATCGGCTCCTTACTATCTGGATACCACCAAGCTTCCTTCCGGAACGATTCATATCGATCTGGACACGTCTACGGGCAAGGGAATGTCGCTGTATGATATCTGGTCCACCTCGCAGAACGTATATATCAACAAGAATGCAGATCAGACGATCGTATTCCATTCGGGCAGACCTACCATCGTATTGAGAGAATTCAATGTATGTAATGACGGGTCAGGACACTATCAGAACACTGCATCTCCTGCAACCGCAGGCGAGACCAATATTCTGCTGGGTGATATTGCCGAAACTATAGTATTTGACTTCCCGAATACCACGTCACTTGAGTTCGCAAGTGCCGTAGCGGGTATGTTCTATGCACCCAATGCACGTGTTTCATGGCATACTGCATGCTGTGGCTGGCTGATCTGTGATTATGCCGGCGGCGTTGACGGAGAGTGGCACTTCATATATCAGAACGTGCCCGATATAGATGATATCGATCCTGACGACAATACGAATACCGCGACTCTGACATTCGAACTCACCAAGCATCTGATCGATGACAGAACCGGCGGACAGGCCGATGTTTCACTCTGGCCCGAAGAAGGATTCTCATTCAGGATTTCTAAGTATCTGTGTGATGATGACGGTGATATCAACGCATCGAAACTGGGCGTGATCAACAGGGCCGATTTGATACCCGATCTCACCGGTATGGATGAGAACGGTGAGATGATCGTGACCATAGGCCGTGACCAGGCTGAAGATGCCGTAGTAGTCGGCACCGCTGACTTCGTCGGTTCGGAAGTCTGGAACAGCACAGAGGGAGTTCACGAATGGTGGGAGAACGGTGTCCTTGACCACAAGTATATGGCATTCATGTACAAGGTTGAGGAGATCGATCCGAATAATCCGAATTACTCATATGACAGCAAGCCTTACTATGTGAAGTATTTTGTAAACGTTACCCGCGTACTTGAGGGCAATACCGTTAAGTACTACGCATGCGTTGACGGACCTCATATCGCCAATACCGTAGCCGCGGGAACCCAGTGCAGACAGATCCCTCTGGAACTGACCAATCACTATCTGCCGAGTGCTGAGACCGGTGTTATCAGACTTACCAAGAGACTTGAAGGTAAGGATTCCGCCGAGAACGTTAAGTACAGCTTCAGATTGTTCGGACAGGATAATACACGTTTCCCTATAGATGTTCATCATGCAGACGTGGTATTTACCAGCAGCAAGGGCAGAAATGTTTCTTATGACAAAGTAATAGAAAACATAAACACGTTTGACAGAGAAGTGTTCTACTTTGATCTGTACGCCGATGAGACCGTATCCATATCCGGTCTTCCGACATTTGCGCCCGGACACAGAGATGACGGTTCGCCCATTCCCAACGAGTATATCGTTCAGGAACTCGATGCACAGTCTGATGCCGATGAAGTTTACTTAGAGGGAACGGTTAATATGCAGGCCGCCACATGGAATAATAAGGACTACGGTGTAGATTATCAGCTTGACGTCCTGACAAAGGATTTCCATGAGACGCTTAATGCTGCCATTACTTACGTAAATGTATTCTACAGCAAACTGGTCATCGAGAAATCGATCGTCGGATATGAGAACCTGACTGATGAGCAGAAAGCTCAGATCACGTTTACCGTGACCGGTCCGAGCTTCCCTGACGGAACTACTGTGACGTATGATCAGTTTACGAATGGCAGATATGAATTCACTGATCTTGAACGCGGTGAGTATAAGGTAACCGAATCCGGACAGGACATAGATCCGACCTATATCTGTGAGACCACATACAGCGATAACGGAACGGCTGTCATAGACGGTGATCATGACGGTCTCATAACCGTGACCAATACCTATATCGATAATTCTACCGAGATATCCGGCAGCAAGACATGGAATGATGCAGATGATCAGGACGGTCTCAGACCCGATCATATCACCGTCAACCTGCTTGCAAACGGTATCCCTGTAAATGATGTAGAACCCAAGACGGTTACCGAAGCCGATAACTGGTCATGGACATTCGAGAATCTGACCAAGTATGGCGCAAACGGCAGAGAGATACAGTATACCGTCAAAGAGGATGCAATAGAAGGCTATGTAACCACATACACAGCCGATCATCTGAACATTACCAACACTCACACACCCGAAGTGACTTCCGTCAAGGTTCAGAAGAACTGGACAGGTGATGAGAAGAATACCGAATTCAGACCCCGGAGCATCACAGTAGAACTTAAGGCAGGCAATGAAGTCGTAGATACCAAATCGCTCAGCGCCGATAATGGGTGGAAGTGTGAATTCACCGGACTTCCGAAGAAGGCGAATGGTGCTGTCATAGAGTATACCATCAGCGAGGTGAGTGTAGATAAATATGACACCGCAATTACCGGTAATGCTGCCGACGGATTTATCATAACCAATACTTATACGCCAGAGTATGTACAGATCCATGGAACGAAGGTATGGGAAGATGAACATGACTTCGACGGATCGAGACCCGAGCAGATAGTACTTCGTCTGTATGCGAACGGAGTCGAGAAATACGCTAAGACCATCAATGTAACGGATGCTGATTCACAGGACTGGAACTTCGATGAGTATCAGCTTGAGAAATATGCAGGCGGAAGCGAGATAGCCTACACGGTTATAGAGGATGCGCTGTATGGTGAATATTCGACCGAGTATACACAGGTTGCCGCTGATGCTGCCGGACATTACGATTATGAGAATACAGGCATTGTCATTAAGAACACTTATTCCCCGGAGAAGACTACCGTAAGCGGTCAGAAGACCTGGAATGATGATAATGACAGAGACGGTAAGAGACCGACTTCAATCGAGATATCCCTGATCAAGACGGTCGGAGCATCCGAGTCCGTATACGATACCAAGACTGTTACCGCTGATGATAACTGGTCATGGACATGGACCGGTCTGCCCGTGAAGGAAAACAATGCTCCTGTCAGCTGGTCGATAAGAGAGGCAGCTGTGACCGGGTATACTACCGAGGTCAGCGGATACAACGTGACCAATACTCATGAGTCACAGAAGATCAAGATCAGCGGTACCAAGGCATGGGATGATAATAATGATCAGGACGGATTAAGAGCTCCTGTTACCATCGGCCTGTATAAGGGTGATACTCAGATCGCCACTACAGAAGCAACCGCGGCCGGAAACTGGGCATGGAGTTTCGAGAATCTGAATAAGTATGAGAACCGTACACCCATTACTTATACGGTCAAAGAACTTACCCGTATAACCGGATATGACGTATATGCAGGTGATACCAAAACAAATGAGATCGTAGTCGAGCTGAAACTCGATTCGGGGGATGTCGACGGCCTTGAATTCAAGAATACCCATACACCTTATGTCGTGAACATAACCGGTACCAAGGTATGGGATGATAATAATAATCAGGATGGTATAAGACCTTCTACCGTATCCATAGAACTGCTTGCGAACGGTGAGCGTGTGCGTACGGCTGAAGTACCCAATGTGGAAGGCAAATGGGAGTTTGCATTCTACAATCTGCCCAGAAAGGCAAACGGAGTAAATATCGAGTACACTGTCAGAGAGATCAACGTACCTGCCGGATATACCGTAAGCTACATCCAGCCCGGCAATACCGGTACCGAGACATGCCAGATCACAAATACTCACACTCCGAGTACTATAAATATAAGCGGCAGCAAGACCTGGGTTGACAATGATAACCAGGACGGTTTGCAGCCTGAAAGCATTGCAGTCAATCTGCTGGCTGACGGAGTAGTTATAGATACCAAGACCGTAACCGCTGCCGATAACTGGTCATGGTCATGGACCGATCTGCCCGAGAAGGCAAACGGTGCGAAGATCAACTATACCGTTACCGAGGATCCCGTAGATGGATACACTACCGTTATAAACGGATATAACATCACCAATACGCATGAACCTCAGAAGATCAAGATAGAGGGTGGCAAGATATGGACTGATGCCGGTGATCAGGATGGTGTAAGACCTGACAGCATCACGATCGAGCTGTATGCAGCAGGTACGGAGCAGCCGATCCGGACAACCACCACATCAGTTGAGAACAACTGGGCATGGAGCTTCGAGGGTCTCGATAAGTATGCGGGCGGAGAGAAGATCGCATACACTGTCAAAGAGGTTTCCGTAGACGGCTATACTACAGCACCCGCAGACGGTTTCGCTGCCACTTCATCGGATCCCGATGCGGCGGATAGGCTTACCGGACTGAATTTTGAGAATACACATACCCCTGAGAAGACACGGATAAGTGTTGCCAAGGTATGGGATGATGCAGATAACCAGGACGGAAAGAGACCGGCTGAGATCACGGTCAATCTGCTCGCAAACGGCAATAAGATTGATTCCGCAACATTATCCGCTTCGAATAGCTGGACTCATACTTTTGCAGACCTGGATAAGTATGCGGACGGGACAGAGATCACATACAGCATATCTGAGGAGGATATCGAAGGATATACACCGGGTTATGCGAGAACTACCGGTGAGGACGGATATCCGGCAGTAACGATAACCAATTCATATTCTCCCGAGAAGACCTATGTGAGCGGTCAGAAGATATGGGATGACGGTGATGATCAGGATAAGATCAGGCCGGCTCAGGTAACAGTCAGACTGTATGCTGACGGCGTTAAGGTGGATCAGACCACAGCATATGCCAATACCGGCTGGGCATGGTCATTTACCGGACTGGATAAGTATAGTAGCATCGGGTTATTCCGTTGAGATCAAAAAAGTCGAGAATAAAGATAACGAATATACCATCACAAATACTCATGTGCCCGAGACCATAAGCGTAAGGGGCAGTAAGGACTGGGATGATTCGAATAATCAGGATGGCGTAAGACCTGCAAGCATCACCGTGAAGCTGAATGCCAAAAATGTGGCTATGGATGAGAGGACCACCACGGCTTCGGCACCTGATTACAACTGGATATTCACTGATCTCCCGAGATATCATGACGGAGTTGAGATCATTTATGAAGCTACCGAGGTTCAGACCGATGAGCTGACAGCCAGGGGATATGAACTGACCGGTACTTCTGAAGCATCCCGTGATGATGAGGGCAACTATCAGGGAATCATATTCACTAATAAGCATGTACCTGCAACCGTAGAGATCATCGGCAGCAAGACATGGGATGATAATGATAACCAGGACGGTATCAGACCTGAAAGCATATTCGTACAGCTCTATGCAGACGGAAACGCTCTGGGTGCTCCCAAGACTGTTAGAGCAGGCGATGACAACAGCTGGAGCTGGAGCTTCACGGGACTGCCCAGATACTCTAATGGCAGACAGATCGTTTACACTGTTCAGGAGATCCTTCCTGAAGGAGTTGATTATACGCTGACTAATACCGATGCGGGCAGCTATGATGCAACTACCGGCAATAAGACCGGGATCGTATTTACCAATAAGCATACCCCTGCAACCATGAGCATCAGCGGTATCAAGACATGGAATGATGCCAATAATCAGGACGGTAAGCGTCCGGCCAGCATTACTGTCATCCTGCGCAAGTCGGTTGACGGACAGCCCAGCGTCAAGGCCGGTGAGACCACGGCAAGCGCTGAATCCAACTGGGAGTGGGGCTTTACGGGACTTCCTAAGTTTGAAAGAGGTAAAGCGATCACATATTCGGTAGAAGAGACCGGTATACCTGCAGGATATACAGGTGAACTTACCAATGCAGGACGTGAGAACGAGCACGGTAATGTGGTAGATGTTGAGTTTACCAATACATATACACCTGAGACTACATTCATCGAAGGTACCAAGGTATGGGATGATGCAAATGATCAGGACGGAGCCAGACCTGCAAGCGTTACTATCAATCTGTATAAGAATACCGAGTCCACGGCATTCCGTACGCTGGTTCTGACACCGGATGACAAAACACCCAATACCTGGAACTGGAGATTTGATAATCTGCCCAAGTATTCCGGCGGACAGCTTATAACCTATCGGGTAGAGGAAGTAGCTGTACAGGGTTATGAGGCACCTGCATACAACGATGATCACACAGTCATAACCAACAGGAGAGTTCCCGATACCGTAGAAGTGAAGGGTATCAAGATATGGAGTGATGCTCATAATCAGGACGGCAAGAGACCCGAATCCGTAACTATACATCTGCTGGCTGATACTGCAGATACCGGCAAGAGTGTGACTCTGAATGCAACAACCGGATGGGAGTTCAGCTTCACGAATCTGCCGAAGAACAGTAACGGACACAAGATCGTTTATACCGTAACAGAGGATACTGTAGAAGGATATTCAACGGTCATCACAGGCGACAGCAGCATTGATAATCCTTATTACACAGTCACTAACAGTTATACTCCCGGTGAGGTAGCGGTATCCGGTACCAAGGTATGGGATGATGATAATGATAAGGACGGCTTAAGGCCGCAGACTATCACGATCCGTCTGCTCGCGGACGGTAAGAAGACGGGGGATTCCTGCATAGCACGTGCATCTGAAGGATACACATGGAAATTTGAGCATCTGCCCGAATATGCAGGCGGAAGCAAGATCACATATACCGTTACGGAAGATGAAGTATCCGGATATACCACAGCGATAGAATCCGCAGGAACCAACCAGTGGACTATCATCAATACCCATGGATCCGAGAAGATCGACTTAAGCGGTAAGAAGACCTGGGATGATGCAGGCGATCAGGATGGTGTAAGACCTGAATCCATAACTGTCAACCTGCTCGCTGATGGTACAGTTGTACAGAGTAAGACCGTGACCGGAGAGAATGACTGGGCATATACATTTACCGGTCTTGATAAGTACAGAGATCACGGAACCGAGATCAAATATACGGTTACCGAGAACACGATCCAGATCCCTGCAGGTCATAACGGACAGTATCAGGTTACATATGACGGATTGAACATAAAGAATACCTTCAAACCTGAAACTGTGGAAGTAGAGGGCCACAAGACATGGGATGATGCAGGTAACCAGGATGGTGTAAGACCCAAGAGCATTAAGGTATATCTGAAGGTCAACGGATCGATCTCCCAGACGGTCGATGTGCCTGTGGCAGAGGATGGAAGCGCAAGCTGGAAGTTCACCGATCTGCCCAAGTATTCGAACCACGGAGAAGAGATCGAGTATACCATAGATGAGGAGCCTGTAGCACAGTATGTAAAAGCTGTGAACGGTTACAATCTTGTTAATACACATACCCCTCAGCTTACGGATATTGTAGGACACAAGGTTTGGAATGACGCAGATGATCAGGATGGAATAAGACCTGAGAGCATAAGCGTACAGCTGCAGGCTAACGGCGTAGATGTAGCAGGAAGAAGCGCCACAGTAAATGCTGCAACCAACTGGGCGTTCGAGTTCAAGGATCTTCCGATGTTCGAAAACGGTAAGGCTATAGTATATACCGTAGTGGAATCGGGTGTAACGGACTATGAAGTATCCTATGACGGAACCGGTACATATGAGCTCACAGTCACCAACACACATGATCCGGATTATGTCGGACTCACTGTCAATAAGAACTGGATCGGCGGTACTGCTGTAGGTAAAAATGTAGATATCAGTGTGGAAGGTCATACAAAAGACGGTTCGAGAGTAGTAGGCCCTCTGACCTATAAGGTATCCGGACCTGACTGGACCTTTGAGATCACACCTGAAAGCAGGGTATTGCCGAAGAACTACAAGGGAGAGCCTATACAGTACTACGTAACCGAAACGGTTCCTCAGGATGCGGCATTTATCCAGGTTGATGTAAACGGTGCGAAGTTTAACGGATCGGTTAAGGCAACATCAGATGCCACCGGAGATGCGTTCACTGCAGATCTCTATAACCTGGCACTTACCCAGATAACCGTCCTGAAGCAGTGGGAGAATGATCCCGGATACTTCGGCGGCAACGGATATGTGGATGTAACCCTTCTGGCTGACGGCAGAGTATATAAGAACGCGCAGATCAGGGAAACAGATGACTGGAAGTATACATTTACCGATCTGCCGGTATATAACTCAGACGGAAGCAAGATCGTATATACGGTAACAGAGAATACGAGACTGGCAGAGTACAATTCGGCAAACGGCGGACAACCTGTGATCGATATCAGCCAGTTTGCAGAGACGGGTACTATCATAGTCGAGAACGTACTCGATCCTCTGTCACTGACAGTGAACAAGCAGTGGCTCGGAGATCCCGAGGGAACAACACATGCTGATATCACTGTAAATATCATGAGCAGTGTGGATCTGAAGGGAACCGCTCTGTCTGTATTCGACAGGATACGTAAGGTTCTCGGTGCAGACAGCAGCAAGTGGTATCAGTACACCACGGTTACCCTGGGAGAGTCCAATAACTGGACTACCACAGTGAACGATCTGCCCAGATACGCCAAGGTAGGTAATGAAGTAGTGAAGGTAAGTTATGCGGTTGAAGAACCCGACGTACCTGAAGGATACACTTCCGTAACCAACGTAGACGGCAGCATTGCAACAGTTATCAACACCGGATATACGTCTGTAGCAGGCTTCAAGACCTGGGAAGACGGATCCAATATAGTAGGCTATCGTCCCGGATCAGCTGACTTCGCAGCACTGATAGGCCTCTATCAGGATGGCAAGCAGTTTACGACCGGTGCAGATGCCGCACACTTCAGATGGCTGGATACAGCAGGCGATACATGGAGCTTCGAATTCTACGATCTGCCTGCCGGACATACCTACACCATCGGCGAGCTGGCAAGAGTGCTCGGTTACGGCGAACCTACCATAGACGGTTACACCATCAGGAATCCTCTTGAGTTTACTCAGATCGGTGTGACCAAGGTATGGGATGATATGGACAACGCATATGCATCCAGACCTGCAAGCATAGCATTCAGACTGCTGGCTAACGGAACACAGGCAAATATCGCAGGTGTTACCCCGATAGTAACTCTGGACAACGTGAGCGGAGCTTCCTACATATGGAAGAACCTGCCTGTCAATGACAGAAACGGAAACAGGATCGCATATAATGTCGAGGAAGTATCCGTACCTGCAGGATATACCGCAAATGTCAGAAGAGACGGTGACATGTTCACCATAACCAACAGTTACAGACCCGGCGAGACTCAGATAAGTGTAAACAAGGTATGGGATGACCAGAATGATGCAGCAGGTATGAGACCTGCATCCATACAGGTAGCGCTTACCAGAAACGGAGCTGATCTTGAGACAGTTACTCTGAGTGCGGCTAACAACTGGAGTTATACCTGGAGCGGACTTCCCACCGTACTGTCGGATGGCTCCGGAACCAGGGCAGAGTATTCGGTACGTGAGGTAAGCCAGATACTCGGATATTCGGTAAGCATCAGCGGCGGCGGAGAATCATACACGATCACCAACTACTACCGTCAGCCCGAGACACCTCCTACCCCTCCGGATAATCCTCCGGAAGAGAACGGCGGAAGAAGAGGCGGCACACCTACACAGCCTCCGTACACCATACCCGATGAACCTACACCTCTGGCAGGTCTCTCGGAGGTACTCGGAGCCAGACGTGCACCTAATCCTTCCGTACTGGGAGCAAGACGTTCACCTCAGACGGGTGATACATCCAATGCAGCTGCATTTGTGGCAGCCATGGCATCCGCAGGAGCCATGATGGGAGCGTGGTTCTCGATGCGCAAGCGCAAAAAAGGATGATGACTATCATTAACGATTAAAGAGATCACACCGGTCATTGCGGCCGGTGTGATTTTGCGCTATACTGTAAACGTTGTGGTTTTATTTAACTTATTGAGGAGTGCTTGTTATGAACGATAGTGAATTAAAGGAGATCAACGATACGATCGATACTGTTGAAGATGCAGCCGAAGAGTTGGAGGATGCGGCAGATACAGTACAGTCATCCGGTGAGAAAAAAACGGAGTCGGATAAATCTCACTCTCAGCAGAAGAGAGAGCAGCGCCGCAAGGAAGTGGCACAGGCAAGACGCCGCGCCAGATCCGCTCAGATCATCGGATATATAAGCCTGGCAGTAGTGGCAGCACTGGTAGTATGGGGAGTAGCCGTACTTATCATGAAACAGATGGATAAGGTGAGCCCCAATGAGAATTATTCCGATG
Source organism: uncultured Lachnospiraceae bacterium (assembly GCA_905234595.1). GTDB lineage: Bacteria > Bacillota > Clostridia > Lachnospirales > Lachnospiraceae > XBB2008. Next base: position 68,719 of record CAJOID010000036.1, read on the forward strand.
GTCTGGAGGCAACCGGATACATATCCGGAGTTAAGGCATCAGATAAGATCACGCTTCCCGACTACAAGAATATCTCCGTACCGTATGCCGAGATAGAGTTTAAGGATGACGAGATCGATGCCGAGATAGATAATCTGCTCAGCGGATATAATAATCTGAATACCGACGAGTCCGCTCAGGTTAAGGACGGAGACGAAGTGGAGATCGCATATGTCGGTACTATAGACGGAGCGGAGTTTGAAGGCGGAAGCTCCGAATCCTATAAGCTGACGATCGGTTCAGGTACCTTCATACCCGGATTCGAAGACCAGCTCATAGGTGCTGGCGTAGGTTCTACCGTGGAGGTGAATGTTACATTCCCCGAGGATTACCGAAATGCTGATGTTGCGGGTAAGGATGCTGTATTCACGGTAGATGTAAAAGGTGTTTACGAGGATGCGGTATTTGATGATGAGTTCGTTAAGACCAATTTAAGCGACAAGGCATCCACAGCCGACGGATACCGCGAGTATGTCCGCAGTACACATGAAGATGAGAATCTGGAGACGTATCTGAAGGATTATCTGAAGGAGAATACGACTGTGAATTCATACCCTTCCAAATATCTGAAAGCACTTAAGGGTATCAAGATGTATGACGACCAGCAGTCGTATGAGTATATGAATCAGTTCTATCAGAGTTATTACGGATCGGCTGCATATGACTCTTTTGAGTCTTATATCGGTACTTCGATGAATGAGTATTATCAGACGCTTAAGGATCAGGCAAAAGAGACCTGCAAGGATAACATGATCTATCAGGCGATAGTAGAGCAGGAAGGAGCCGTAGCTGATGCTGCATATTACAGGGCTAAACTGGTAGCTGACGGTCAGACAGAAGACTACTATGATACACTGGTGACTACTTCCGGCGAGCCTTTCGTACTGCAGCAGGCGATCGCTGCCAAGGCTCTGGAGATAGTTAAAGCCGGTGCAAGCGTTCAGAAATAATACGGAAACATATCAGCGCAGGCGGCCGGCTTCATAGCTGCGGCGCATCATAAGAGCATCTTTGAATCTTTCATACCTGTCGGATACACGTCCGGCAGGTATTTCTATATCAAGGACAGTTGACATGATATCGATCATATCATCGTCCACTTTATAGTGCAGGCGGGAGAGTATCTCGAGACGCTGTTCATACGTATCCGCATCAAGAAAAGCCTCAACATCAGGGTCGAGGGAAACGGTACCATCGTCAGGATCGGGAGGGACAGAACCCTTTTCGGAAGAGGGGCTGCTTACAGACTGAATCGATGTAACGGCCGGCTCCGGCGATGCTGTGACGGGGCTTACAAGCTCAAATCTGTACTTCTGAGTCACATCGGGATACTTCTCGTGATCGACCTCGCTCATGAACATATCGAGCGGTCTTACATAATATCTGTAGTCTCCGTAGAGGGCCTGATATACCACACACTCCCTGCCGTCTTCGGAATCAACGGCGATACAGTTTATCTGATAGGTGTTACCCTTGAAATGCCTGTATATCTGATGGGGTATGGGACGCTGTCTTTTGTTGATATTATTATCATTCATGTAAACAGTATACCAAAAAAACATATTTGTAGTGGAATTATTTTGATATTCAAGGTATACTAAAAACGTTGAGATTAAAATCTGAGGAGGACATTATGAGCAATTATATTTTATCATGCTGTTCGACCGCCGATGGCGATCAGGAATTCTTTGATTCCAGAGATATACACTTTGCCTGCTTCCATTTCTTCCTGGACGGAGTAGAGTATGAGGATGACCTGGGTAATTCCATGCCGTTTGATAAGTTCTACCAGGCTATGGCAGACGGCGCGATGACCAAGACTTCCCAGCTCAACGTTGAGGAGTTTACAGAGTATTTCACGCCTTTCCTTGAAGATGGTAAGGATATACTGCATCTGAGCCTTAGTTCAGGTATATCCGGGGTAGTCAATGCAGCGCGTATAGCTGCTGATGATCTCTCCGAGAAGTATCCCGACCGCAAGATCTATATAGTAGATTCACTGGCAGCTTCTGCCGGATTCGGTCTGCTTATGGATAAGCTTGCCGACCTGCGTGATGAAGGAAAGACCATAGATGAGGTCCGGGTATTCGCAGAGGATAATAAGAAAAAACTGAACCACTGGTTCTTTACTACGGATCTGCAATACCTTGTCAGAGGCGGGCGTGTATCCAAAGCAGCCGGCTTCTTCGGTACGGCCCTGAGCATATGTCCGCTTCTCAATGTGGACTACGAAGGCAAACTGATCGCACGTGAGAAGATCCGTACCAAGAAGAAAGTCATCGAAGCGTGTGAGAAGAAGATGGAAGAGCTTGCCGAGAACAGGCTCGACTACAGCGGCAAGGTATTCATATCCAATGCATACTGCTATGAGGATGCCAGAGCACTGGCTGATCTGATCGAGTCCAGATTCCCCAAACTTGCCGAACCCGTACATATCTTTTCCATAGGAACGGTCATCGGATCTCATACCGGCCCGGGTACCGTGGCGCTGTTCTTCTGGGGTGACGAACGTTACAACTAAATTGAACCAAAATAAAAAAACCGTGCGTACATGTAAGCACGGTTTTTTTATTTTGAAATGGATTACTGGATAAGAGGGTACTTCGCGGTCAGTTCATCTACGATGGCTCTGGCTTTGGCTATGCCGGAATCGCCCTCTTTGACTACGTAGCTTATGGCTTCGGCTACACGATCGAAATCACCGGTTCCGAGTCCTCTGGAGGTGGCAGCAGGAGTACCCAGGCGGATACCGCTGGTCACAAAAGGCTTCTGAGGATCGTTCGGAATGGTGTTCTTGTTTGCAGTGATATGAGCTTCATCGAGCTGCTTCTCGACAACTTTTCCGGTCAGCTCATAAGGAGTTAAGTCCATCAGCATCAGGTGGTTGTCCGTACCGCCGGATACGATCTTGATATCCCTGCTCATCAGTCCTTTGCACAATGCCTGTGCATTATCGACGATATTCTGAGCATATACTTTAAATGAAGGATCCAGAGCTTCCTTGAAGCATACGGCCTTGGCAGCGATCACATGCATCAGAGGTCCGCCCTGTATGCCGGGGAATATAGCCTTGTTGAAATTGTATTTTGCATTAACTTCCTCGCTGCACATGATCAGACCGCCTCTGGGACCGCGGAGAGTCTTGTGTGTGGTGGTAGTGGTCACGTGAGCGTAGGGGATTGGTGAAGGATGAAGTCCTGTAGCTACCAGACCGGCGATATGTGCTATATCGACCATGAGAACGGCACCTACTTCATCGGCAATCTCTCTGAATCTCTTGAAGTCAATGGTCCTGCAATATGCCGAAGCACCTGCAACGATCAGCTTGGGTCTGCATTCCAGAGCAATACGTCTTACTTCGTCATAATCTATGAAACCTTCGTTATTTACACCATAAGGTACACAGTTGAAATACTTGCCGGAAAAGTTGACCGGTGAACCGTGAGAGAGGTGTCCGCCGTGATCCAGATTCATGCCCATGAATGTGTCACCGGGCTCCATGATGGCAAAGAATACGGCCATATTAGCCTGTGCACCGGAATGGGGCTGTACGTTTGCATACTCCGCACCGAACAGTTTCTTGGCACGTTCTCTGGCCAGATCCTCTACTACATCAACACACTCACATCCGCCGTAGTATCTCTTGCCGGGATATCCTTCTGCATATTTATTTGTAAGGGGTGATCCCATAGCTGCCATTACAGCCTTGCTTACCCAGTTCTCTGAAGCGATGAGCTCGATATGGCTGTTTTGTCTGTTCTGCTCGGCAACTATCGCTTCGGCTATCTCGGGATCGATGTTTCTGACTTCATCCAAAGAATACATGATTTGTCCTCCATTGTTTTCGTGAATACCTGCGCAAACACGCACCTTATTCAATATATCATAGCGGTCAGCCGGCTGGCAATCAGACTTGCTTTTATTTAGATAAAAAAGTAAAATTATATAGGTGTCTGGATCATGAGAGTTTGATCACAGACGCGAAACACGTGAGATATAAGGAGGAAATATCATGATCACTTGTCCTAAATGCGGAACCCAGTTAGAAGACGGAACCACTTTCTGCACCAACTGCGGCGCATCACTTGCTGCTCCCGATCCTGCTCCGGCACCTGCTCCGGCACCTGCACCTCAGTATCAGCAGGCACCTTACGGACAGCCCGGCGCTCAGTATCAGCAGCCTTACGGACAGCCTGCATATGCTTATGATCCTGCTGATCATACTGCAGAGTTCGATTCCGCTGAAGTTGCCGATAACAAGATCCTTGCAGTCAGCTGCTATCTCTTCGGATTCATCGGTATCATCGTAGCTGCTCTTTTTGCCAAGGATTCCAAGTATACGAAGTTCCATGTAAAGCAGGCACTCAGACTCAGCATTGCGGAAGTACTTGCTTTTATTCCCTGTATCATCCCGATCCTCGGTTGGATCGTTACCGGTGTTCTTTTCCTCATTCTTTTCGTGGTTGAGATCATCGCAATTGTATGGGCATTCCAGGGTAAATCCAAAGATCTGCCTATGATCAAGGGTATCAAGTTCCTTCAGTGATGTACCATGTGATAATCAATCCCACATCCAAATCAGGCAAGGGCATCAAACTGTGGAAGATGCTTGAACCGGTATTCACCGAACGTGACATCAATTATAAGATGATCTATTCGGAGTATCCCGGACACATTGTCAAGATCGTCGCCAGACTCACTGATCCCATGGAGGGATACGGACAGATCAGACTGATAGTAGTCGGCGGTGACGGGACCATGAATGAAGTTTTGCAGGGGATCAGGGATTTCGACCGTATCAGGATCGGGTATATTCCGACCGGCTCGAGTAATGACTTCGCCAGGGCACTCGGTTATCCCGGGGATCCTGTCAAACAGCTTGAGAATATACTTGATTGTACTGAACCAACGGGTGTGGATGTCGGTCTGCTCACTTATATGGATGCTGTAGATGATGCGGGTAATCCGATGACTATCAGCCGCAGATTTGATGTCAGTTGCGGGATAGGATTTGATGCGGCCGTATGTGAAGAAGCGATGCATACGGACGGCGTCAAGGGAATACTTAATAAGATGGGCCTTGGTAAGCTTACTTATCTGGCCATAGCTCTTAAGCATCTGCTGGCTAAGACAGGCGTGAGCGTGTCGTACACGATCGATTCAAATGATCCGGTACGCCTTAAGCATTTCCTTTTCATAGCTGTGATGCAGAATAAGTATGAGGGCGGAGGATTCATGTTCTGTCCGGATGCTGATCCGACAGATGGTAAGCTGGATCTGTGCATAGTCAGTGTTGGAAGCCGGGCCAAGGTTCTTTTCGGTATACCGCTTGCATTCAAAGGCAAACATGTATTGATCAAAGGGATCACCTGCGAGCGTGCAGGCAAAGTCAGGATACGCACTTCCGGTGAACTGTGGGTGCATACTGACGGAGAAGTACACAGAAAGAGCAAAGACTTCACCGTAGAAACTCTTTCAGATAAACTGTTGTTGCTTAAATAAGTTTTACGCCGGTCTTAAACGACCGGCGTTTCTTTTTCAGCCGAATATCCGGTATATACTGATGAAATGACAGATGCTTCCGGCCATTACGAACAGATGGAAGATCTCGTGTGAGCCCCACATACTGCCGCGCTTATTGAATCTGATAAGCTTAAGTGCGTATATGATACCTCCGATGGTATAGATGACTCCTCCCGTATACAGCCATACCAGAACAGATGTTGACACATGGCTGATCAGCTGCGGCATGGCAAATATGACTACCCATCCCATCGATATATAAATAACGGAGGATACCCATTTCGGACAGGTGACCCATATAAGCTTGAATATCATACCCGCAAAAGCTATCCCCCAAACCACGGAGAGCAGGACCACGCCTTCGCGTCCCATGGCACATACACAGATGGGAGTGTATGTACCTGCTATCAAAATAAAGATCATCATATGATCGAGTCTTTTCAGACGCATTCCCGCTTCACCGGCCAGATCAAAACAGTGATATGAGGCACTGGCACCATACAGTGAGATCATACTGAGCATGAATACGGACAGAGCGATAAGATCGGTAACTGTCGCTCCGGATCCCATTGCATGTATAAGTAACACAGGTGTAAAGAATACAGAAACTATGCATCCTATGAAATGAGTGAGAGCGCTCACCGGATCTTTGGCATGAAAATGGCTGTTTCCTTTAAGAATATTCAGATTCTCTCCGGTAAAATCGATTATGTTAGCGGATGATGCGGTTGTATTTACCATATCTTAAACCTCCGTATATCGCGTTATCGGTTATTAAAAAACTTGTCATAAAGATATTATAACGGCATCGAGACCATGTCAAGAGTTTTTCAAAAACCTGTTTAAAGATTATTGTTGTATTGGCGTTTTTTGGGTGGTATCATGGTGATATCCTTTTTTTTTGTACGGGATATGAGAGGACTTGGGCATGGTCATCAGAACGGAATATAATTCACAGGAGTTCGTGCTCCCGGCTTATTCGGAGATACCCGGAGTCGGTTTATTTCTGGAGCAGGTTTCCAAATACATAAATGAATATCTGTCACCTCTCGGTGAGCCTGAACTGACGGGTTCTATGATCAGTAATTATGTCAAAAAGGGCATAATAGACAATCCCGTTAAGAAGCAGTACGGCCGGGAGCAGATCGCGTATCTGATCTTCATAGCTATTGCGAAGACCGTCCTTTCACTGGAGGATATCACGACTATGATCGAACTCCAGCGTACTCATACCGATGTCGAGGCGGCATACGCTTATTTCAGAGAGAAGTTTATGGAGATTCTGGAGGCTGTATTCGAATCACGCACAATAGATGCGCTGCCCGGGGAATCACTTATCAGAACTCTGGCTCAGAATATAATGATCACGGCAGCACATAAGATATATCTGGATCTGACATTTGATGGCATGAAAGAGGTTAGTCCGGCGAATGAAGAAAAACCATCATGATGTTTCCGACAAAATAAAAAAGATAGGCACCGGCAATCTGGTCTGTTCACTGCTCATGGCCGTATTCTTTGTCTCATTGAGCATACTTTTTTACGTCTTTCTTCATAATTCCATTAAAGAAAATATAAAAGATCAGGATATGCTCATGGCGAAGGAATCGATCGCGCTGTATGAGAGATATCTTTCTACGGGTATGGATCTGGTTGAATTTGAGAGCTCACTGATCAGTGAAATGATCGCAAAAGGTGATCAGAATGATTCTCTTCTGACTCATATGACCACTGCGACGGATATCATCATAGAAGAAGTGGATTCCGATTCCACCGGTCTGTATGGGTATATCTGCCTGACGATGATTATGATCCGACATCCCGCCCCTGGTATCAGAGTGCCATGATCCACAGAGGCAAGCTCACTTTCGTGGATCCGTACATAGATGCCCAGACCGGTACAGTGATGATGACTCTTGCCAAGACGCTCGGTCAGAGTTCGGATGTGATAGCTTTGGATATGAGCCTCGGAGACATACAGCAGATCACTGAAGAACATTCGGATGTGACAGGAGGACAGCTCCTCATGCTCGTCGACAGTTCCGGATCGATCATAGCCCATCCGGATACATCCAGGATAGGATTCAACTGTGATGATAACAGGCAGTCACTAGAAGGATTCATAATCAGTATGATACTGCAGGGCAAGACCGGATATTTTGAGGCCATGTTTGCGGGAGAACAGTACATGGTCTATACAGAGAAGATGGAAGGATACTGGTATTGCGTCTCTGTGACCGAAGCCGGTGACAGCTTCAGGATACTCCGGGTATTGCTGGCAATAACCACTATCGTGATCATAGCAACACTTTTCATTTGTTCTCTTCTGTTCATCAATCTGAGTCAGGGTAAAGCCAACACCGATACTTTGAACCAGCGGCTCTCAACGGCTGCGGATATATATATGTCCGTCCACGACATAGATGTAATGAATGACAGGATGTGTGCCATCAAGATAGATGAGAAGGAAAATGATGCCCTGCCCAACCCCGTGAAAGCCCGTTATGAGCCTCAGGATATGGCACAGGAACACCTGTATTCCGCCATGGATCTGCTGACCGATGAAATGTCCAGGCCTATGGTCCATGATTTCGTGAATCTGTCTACGTTGGATGAACGGATGAAAGATACGAATACCATCGCAGTGGAATACATGAATAATAACAATATTTGGTGCCGTGCCAGGTTCATAGTATCCGAACATGATGAAGACGGCAGGATATCCGATGTACTGCTTCTTTTTGAACAGATAGATGCCGAGAAGCGTAACCGTGATAAGCTGTTGTATATGTCCGAGACGGATATGATGACGGGCATCAGCAACAGGAGCTGCGGAGAGCGTGAGATCAAGGATTATGTAGCACATGGACAGAACGGAATGTTCATGCTGATCGATATAGATAAGTTCAAATGTATCAACGATAATTTCGGACACGGTGTGGGAGACCGGGTTATCATAGCCGTGGCCCATGCCCTCAAGAATGCTTTCAGAAGCACGGATGTGGTCATGAGGCTGGGCGGTGACGAATTCGCCGCGTTTGCAAGGGGAGTGACCAGTGCCCAGGCTGCAGGATATATCGTGGACAGACTGCTTAGTAATATCAGGGAGATCAATATACCCGAGATAGGTGATCATGAGATCTGTGTGAGTGCGGGAGTTTCATTCTATACTCACGATGACATGATCAGTTTCGATGAACTGTATACCCGCGCTGATCATTGCACATACGCAAGTAAAGAACATGATGGCACTTATGTGTCGTACTATGAGAACTGATCGATCAACCTGATCGAGTTGTAAGAATGGCCGTTTTGTGCTATATTTCTCTTTTGGGACTAACATCAAAACAATTATAAGAGGGACCGGACATGATAAATGTTGCAGTACTCGGATACGGAACCGTAGGAAGCGGAGTAGTCGAGGTCATAGAGACAAATAAAAAGGACATAGAGCGTAAGATCGGTGCTTCAATCGAAGTCAAGTACATCCTGGATCTGCGTGATTTTCCCGGGGATCCGTATGAATCCAAGGTGATCCATGATTATGATCAGATAATCAATGATCCCGATATCAGTATCGTATGTGAGACTATGGGCGGACTGGAGCCTGCTTATACTTTTACCCAAAAGGCACTGTCCAAAGGCATAAGTGTATGTACATCCAATAAGGAACTGGTAGCGGCCCACGGTCCCGAACTCATACATCTGGCACAGAGCAACAAGTGTAACTATATGTTTGAAGCCAGTGTGGGCGGTGGTATACCGATCATCAGACCGATGAACAGTGCACTTACTGCCGAGCATATCGATTCAGTAATGGGTATCTTAAACGGAACCACCAACTATATCCTGACACGTATGGATGAGGATGGAGCCGACTTCGCTGATGCACTGAAAGAAGCACAGGACCTCGGTTATGCGGAAAAGGATCCCACAGCCGATGTGGAAGGCTATGATATCAGCCGCAAGATCGCAATATTGTCATCCCTGGTATGCGGTCACTATGTTAATTACGAAGATATATATACAGAGGGTATCACCCGTATTACGGCAGATGATATCAAATACGCCAGGAAGATGGGTAAGACCATCAAACTTCTGGCGATCAGCAGTGAGAACGAGGACGGATATTTCGCCATGGTAGCTCCGTTCCTTGTAGGCAGGGAGCATCCCCTGTATATGGTCCGGGAAGCATTTAACGCCATATTTATACACGGCAATACCCTGGATGACACTATGTATTACGGACGGGGAGCGGGCAAACTGCCCACCGCGAGTGCAGTGGTAGCGGATGTCGTTGACTGCGCACGTCATATCGGTAAGTGCATAACGATCCTGTGGGACGATGAAAAGGTGCAACTCACGGATGCCGACAAATACAAGTGTTCATATTTCGTGAGGGTGAGTGCGGATAACAGGGATAAAGCCGAGGCCGCATTTGAGATCACCGACACCGTGGATGCGGGAGTGGACGGTGAGTTTGCATTTGTGACCGAGGTTATGGATAACACGGCCTTTGAGGCAGCAGCAGTGAAGTGCGGTGGTGTAATAACCCGTATAAGAATGATATAAAATCGGAGATTATATAATGACAAAAGTTGTAAAGTTCGGTGGAAGCTCGCTGGCTGATGCAGAGCAGTTTAAGAAGGCGGCTTCTATAATCAAAGCTGAGGAATCCAGACGTTATGTGGTCCCTTCGGCACCCGGTAAGAGATCATCAGGCGACACCAAGGTCACCGATATGCTGTATCAGACGTATGATCTTGCAGAAAGAGGCGGAAGCTTCACAAAGGCTCTGGCAGATATCAAGGCCAGATATGATGAGATCATACAGGGGCTTGGACTTGACCTGTCACTGGATGATGAATTCAGGATCATAGAAGACAGATTCGCCAACAAAGCAGGCCGTGATTATGCCGCTTCCCGAGGAGAGTATCTGAACGGATGCATTATGGCTGCATATCTCGGTTATGAGTTCGTGGATGCAGCCGAAGTCATCAGATTTGATGAGGACGGAATGTTTGATCCTCAGGCTACGGCAAAGCTTATGAGAAAGCGGTTAAGCAAACTGGACCATGCCGTTATCCCCGGGTTTTACGGCGCTTATGCAGACGGCACGGTTAAGACTTTTTCAAGGGGCGGTTCGGATATCACGGGATCCATAGTGGCCGGTGCGATCAAGGCCGACGTATATGAGAACTGGACCGATGTCAGCGGTTTCATGGTGGCTGATCCGCGGATCATAGATCATCCCGAGAGCATAGAGACCATTACTTACAGAGAACTCCGGGAGCTTGCATATATGGGTGCGAGCGTATTGCATGAAGAAGCGATCTTCCCTGTACGTAAAGAAGGCATCCCGATCAATATCCGCAATACCAACGATCCCGAAGCATCAGGCACCTGGATCGTGGAGAGCACCTGCCAGAAGTCGAAATATGTCATCACCGGTATAGCCGGTAAAAAGGGATTCTGCTCGGTAAACATAGAGAAAGAACTGATGAATTCCGAGATCGGATTCGGACGAAAAGTCCTGCAGGCTTTCGAAGATTACGGATTATCATTTGAGCATGTACCTTCTGGTATCGATACCCTGACCGTATTCGTTCATCAGGACGAGTTCATGGATAAGGAACAGCAGGTGGTCAGTGCGATACACAGACTGGCCGATCCCGATACCATAGATATCGAAGCTGATATAGCCCTGATCGCAGTAGTGGGACGCGGTATGAAATCCACACGCGGTACTGCCGGACGTATATTCTCGGCTCTGGCTCATGCGAATGTCAATGTCAAGATGATCGACCAGGGTTCTTCGGAGCTTAACATTATCATCGGAGTGGCTAATCAGGATTTTGAGACGGCCATAAAAGCGATATATGACATTTTTGTAACTGCGGCTATCTGAAAAATTCAAGAACGATATACAAAGACCGGTTATATATATGGTTTCCCTTGCTGCGACCCGACAGTACTCGCTGCGGGAAACATATATATAACCGGCTTTTTTCGTCACTTTTGAATTATCTGAAAATAATTAAAAAAATTACAAAAATGTGTTGACAATTAAAAAGAGGATGATATAATTAACTCATAAAGAAACAGAGAGGCAACAAAATAACAAACAATTACTCACAGAATTGAGTAAGGAGCGAAGACAAAACACAACGAAAGAAAGGATAGCAGCCGAAAATACATACTCGGAAGAGGTAAGGTCCAATGGGTATATGATATAGATCAACTGAATATGGAACGCTAACATCCAAAAGTATCGAGTGCATAATGAATAGAGTGGTCAGGAAGCTTACAGATGATAAGCCGCCACAGATATCTGAATATCAAATTCATGCGAGAGGGTACAGGATCAGCAGACGGAGGATAAGTCCATTGGATACGTCATTTAAGTAGCGGGTGTCGAACGAAAGAGTCGATGCCCGCTACTTCTTTTTGTGCGTGTATGCAAATCGGGTATTTGGTATTGATTTTGTTGGGGCGGGCGCTATAATAGTTATTGACATATGTCAAAAACGGTATTGATATTCCGTATCTGTCGCCAAAGGGGGCGGTTTTCATGGCCAGACCACAGAGAAACAGAAAAATATGTTCAGAACCGAAATACACAAGTTTTGCGCCTGTATCCGCATCCTCCGGGCGATCCGGTGAGGGAGTGGTCTTAAGCGTCGATGAATATGAAGCCATCAGACTTATCGACTGCATAGGCCTCACCCAGGAGCAGTGCGCCAAGCATATGGGCGTTGCCCGTACGACTGTCACTGAGATCTATGACAAGGCCAGACACAAGATAGCGCTCATGCTGATCGAAGGAAGGGACCTTAAGATTGACGGCGGTAATTATTCCGTGTGCAACGGGGTCCACCCCGACGGTGAGGCTTTGTGCACACACTGTATGTCAATGCTTGATTGAGAAAGGATATATCCAATGGAAGAGTTACTGAAAATCAAAGGCCTTAAAGCCAAAGTAGAGGACACTGAGATCCTGAACGGGATCGATCTGGATATCGGAAGCGGAGAGGTGCATGTTATCATGGGGCCTAACGGTGCAGGTAAATCCACCCTCGGGTCATGTATCATAGGTGATCCGCGTTATGTCAAGACAGCAGGAAATATCCTGTTTAAAGGTGAAGACATAACCGATGCTCCTACCGATAAGATAGCGAAGATGGGCATTTTCCTTTCTTTCCAGAATCCCATAGAAGTGCCCGGAATAACCCTCGCCAATTTTATACGTACGGCCCTGGAACTAAAGACCGGAGAGCGTATACGTATGTGGGATTTCCGCAAATCACTGGAAGCCACCATGAAACTACTTGGGATGGACACTTCATACGCAGACAGGGATCTGAATGTGGGGTTTTCGGGCGGAGAGAAGAAAAAGGCAGAGATCCTGCAACTTCTGATGCTCAAGCCTGATCTGGCCATACTCGATGAGACCGATTCCGGACTTGATGTCGATGCCGTACACATTGTCTCCAAAGGTGTGGAGGAGTACAAGAAGCAGGTGGGCGGAGCGCTGCTCATCATCACCCACAGCACCAGGATACTGGAGGCTCTGCACGTAGATAAGACACACGTGCTCGTGGATGGCCGGATAGTGGATCATGGAGATGCCGGGCTCGTAAATGAGATCAATGATAACGGCTTTGAGAGATTCATTAATTGTGAGAACTGTAAAAACGATGATTGCGAAGTCAAAAAGAAAATGAACGACGCAAATTCCAAGTGACTTATGAGTAATAAAGAAAAAACACAAGTAGAAGATATAGATCGCAGCCTCTATGATTTCAGATTCGAGGACGGCGACTCATATAAGGTAAGTGAAGGACTGACCGAGGATATAGTAATGCAGATATCCGAGGAAAAGGGGGATCCGGACTGGATGAGAGAGTTCAGACTGAAGTCTCTGAAACTCTATGATCAGATACCGGTTCCCAAGTGGGGACCGTCGATAGAAGGACTCGATATGGATAATATCGTGACCTACGTCCGCCCCAATACGGAGCGTATGCATACCAGCTGGGAAGATGTACCTGATGATATCAAGACCACCTTTGACAGACTGGGTATACCGGAAGCGGAGCGTAAATCATTGGCAGGCGTGGGCGCGCAGTATGACTCCGAAGTCGTATACCACAATGTCAGGGAGGAAGTAGCCGCTCAGGGGGTTGTGTATACCGATATCGAAAGTGCCCTGCACGGAGAGTATGCGGATATGATACGCGAGCATTTCATGAAACTCGTTCCTCCTACGGACCACAAGTTTGCAGCCCTTCATGGAGCGGTATGGAGCGGAGGGTCTTTCGTGTACGTGCCCAAGGGGGTTCATCTGGACATACCGCTTCAGTCATATTTCAGGCTCAATGCAAAAGGCGCGGGCCAGTTCGAACACACTCTGATCATAGTTGAGGAGGATGCCTATCTTCATTTCATAGAAGGATGTTCCGCTCCGAAATACAATGTGGCCAATCTTCACGCAGGCTGCGTGGAACTGTTCATCGGAGACCGGGCTACACTCAGATATTCGACCATCGAGAACTGGTCGAAGAATATGTATAACTTAAATACCAAGCGGGCTTTAGTCGGCGAGGATGCTAAGATTGAATGGGTATCAGGATCCTTCGGTTCACACGTATCTTATCTGTATCCCATGAGTGTCCTGAACGGACGCGGTGCAAGGAGCGAATTTACCGGTGTGACTTTTGCGGGTGAAGGACAGGACCTGGATACAGGTACCAAGGTGGTCCATAATGCACCGGATACATCATCGTATGTAAATACCAGATCCATCAGCAAGAGCGGAGGTATCAATACGTTCCGCAGTGCTGTAGTAATAGGCGCGAACGCACACGGGGCGAAGTCGGCCGTATCATGTGAATCTCTGATGGTAGATGATATCAGCAGATCCGATACGATACCGGCCATGGACGTGAGATGCGCGGATGCCGATGTCGGACATGAAGCCAAGATAGGACGTATCAGTGACGATACCGTTTTCTATCTGATGAGCAGGGGACTGTCCGAGGAGGATGCAAAAGCGCTCATCGTCAGAGGCTTCGCCGATAATGTCAGCAAGGAGCTGCCGCTTGAATATGCGGTCGAGATGAATAATCTGATCAGTCTTGAAATGAAGGGAAGTATAGGTTAATGTTAAGCAATGATCATCTGCCGGCCCGTACATGGGAATGGCTGAAGGTAAATGATATAGATCTGAAAGAGGCAAACGGACTGATCGGCAGTGCACCGGTAAATGAACACGTTATCGCGTCCGGACAAACCGGTAAAACTCCGATGTATCTGGACTGTAAAGTCGGTGATGCGGGCAGACAAGCCAGTTTACATAACTTTGAAATCGGAGCCGGTTCCGTCTGCACGGTCATTCAGTTCATCACTTCCGGCAATGGAGATATCTCCTCCGGTGAACACGTTCTTCAGAACCGGTATCACATATCCGACGGTGCTGAATTCACTTTGATCCAGATACAGAATCTGAATGATGGATGGAGGCTGTATAATGACTGCAGCGGTATATGTGATGAGGGTGCCACGTTCCGCCGTATTCAGATAGTGCTGGGTGGCGGATATACATATATGGGTGAATTCTGTGATCTTGCAGGTGAAAAGAGCAGATTTATCTGTGATATAGGTTATAATATAGGCGGAACACATAATCTTGACATGAATTATGTTGCTGACCATCACGGAAGGAACAGCAGCAGTGACATACATGTATCGGGAGTCATGTCCGACCGGGCCTGCAAAGTGTTCAGAGGAACAATCGATTTCCACAGAGGATGCGCAGGAGCAAAGGGAGCGGAGATAGAGGAAGTCCTGTTGCTCGATGATACTATCGAAAACAAGACAGTCCCGCTGATACTGTGCGATGAAGAAGATGTGGAAGGCAACCACGGTGCTACGATCGGCCGTCTCGATGAGAATCTGATCTTCTATATGAAGTCCAGAGGTATCGACGAAGATGAGATATATTCCATGATGGCACATGCCAGAATAGATGCGGTAGCTTCTCTGATACCCGACATGTCGGTACGCGACCGTGTATATGAGATGATCAGCGGTCCCATAGAGAGAGATTGTTTGAAAAAATGACACCAGCCGATATCAGCATCCGGGAGGAATTCCCGCTCATTAATAACAATACGGTTGCATATCTGGATAATGCTGCGACCACGCAGAAACCGAAATGCGTACTGGATGCGGTTGAGAAATATTATGTCAACCAAAATGCGAACCCGATGAGAGGGTTGTATGACCTGAGCCTGCAGGCTACGCAGGCATACGAAGATGCCAGAGCTGCCGCAGCGGAGCTGATCGGTGCATCTTCGGAAGAAATTGTTTTTACCAGAAATGCTACGGAGAGTCTGAACCTTATCGCCTACAGCTATGGTTTACATAACATCAAAGCCGGCGATGAGATCATAGTCAGTGTCGTAGAGCATCACAGCAACTTTCTGCCATGGAAAAATGTGGCAGATCACACGGGCGCCAGGATAGTATACTGGGATTGTGAAGCCGATGGCTATCTGGATCCGGATACTCTGACCGGACTTATCAGCGAACGCACGAAGCTGGTAGCGGTCACGCATGTATCGAATGTCCTGGGGCGGGTTAACGACATACAAAGAGTCGCCCATATCGCGCATTCATACGGGGCGCTTATCGTATGTGACGGTTCACAGTCGGTTCCTCATATGAAGACCGACGTTCATGATCTGGACGTTGATTTCTTTGTTTTCTCCGGACACAAAATGTATGCACCTATGGGGATAGGAGTACTGTACGGACGCAGGGAACTGCTTGATGCCATGCCTCCGTTCCTCTATGGCGGAGAGATGATAGAAACGGTGACCAAGGATCGCGTGACATATGCCGAAGTCCCTCACAAGTTTGAAGCCGGAACCGTTAATGCCGGCGGTGCCGTGGGACTGCATGCTGCCATAGGATTCATGAACAGATACGGCTACGAACTGATCGAGTCCAGAGAGAGAGAACTGACCAGGCATGCTTTTGAAGAGATGAGCGCCATGCCGTACATTACTATCCTGGGCTCCGAGCGCTGGGAGGAACATGGCGGTATCATCGCGTTTAAGGTTGATGGAGTACATCCGCATGATGTGGCGGCGATCTTCAGTGATGCGGATATAGCGGTCAGAGCCGGGCATCACTGTGCACAGCCGCTGCATAAGCATCTGGGAGTAATGTCCAGCACACGTGTGAGCATGGCTTTCTACAATACGATGGAGGAAGTCGACAGATTCCTTGATGTGTTGAGCGGCATCCGCGCAAAGATGGGGTATTGAGTTATATGGATGAAAGAAATGCTGCCGGCGATACGGCCGATGGTCTGAGTGCCAGGCAAAAAGGGGATATATACTGGAAAAAACTGAAGTATTTTCTTCAGGCGGTTAAAGACAAGAATATATCAGATGACGGTGAGCGCAAAGGCAGATATCTGGCTCAGAAACTTATCGCCAGAAGAAACGCCGAAAACATGGAGGAGACCGGAGAATTCATTGATGGCAATGAGTTCAAACTTCGTCCGCCCACTTCCACCGGCGAACAGGTCCATGAAGATAATCTATGGAAGACCATATGCAACCTGAACTATTTCCGTGATATATTACAGAAGAACGCCGGTAATACCGCTGACGGAACTGATGCCATCGTGCTGAAGCGTCTGAATTCCCTCCAGAAGGTTATCGCTGAGACGGTTGAAACAACGTTTCGGGCATACGGACTGAACTATCTCACGGGAGCAGTCGTAAGCGATGCGGATATAAAAAAGGCTAAAGAAGGCCAGCCGGTACTGATCAAAAAGTATGAAGCTGCCGTAAAGCAGTTCAAAAGCAAAGTGGCCCTCTCTGTGGCAGACAGCCTGAGAGACATACTGTCTCCTGAATCGGTGCAGCCGGACACGAGTGCGATAACAGACCTTATCAAAGAATACCCGGACAGTTATTTCACATACAAAGGAACTGTCGACACTGCGCTGAAAGAACTCGAGACCATCCTGAAAAAGCGGAGCAGGGCGGAGGCCGAACTGGAATCCTTAAAAAAGTATGCCGAAGAGAAAGGCTCTGATTCAGCTCCCGTAAGTTTTATGGACTATTCCGAGTTTATCAGCGTGTACGAGGAATGCATGGAAGAGTTTTTCATCTCCATGGATTGGGCCGCGGAAGGATGTGAGGCATGTATCCGATCGCTTCTGACCGGTACTGCTCCCGATCCCTTTATGTCCAATTACATCCATTCGCGTTGGAAAGTGGAGACAGAAACCTATCCCGGTGATACATTCGTATCTTCGCTGCCGGGATACAGACAGCCCGAATATGATAAAGAAAACCCTGCTCTGTATAAATATGAGACGATAGAGGATGTAAAACAGGGTATAGCGGAACTTAAAAAATACAGGGAAGAGCATTCGAGGCAGTTCAGGTTCCAGCTGATATCGGACATACTGTTCGATACAGATGATATACCGGAGATCGCAGGCAGATCCAAAGCTATCAGAAATGTTCTCTACGGATGGGCGGAAAACGGATATCCCGGTACTGTTTCGGAATCGGATAAGGAAGAGCTGAAAGAAATGTGGGTTCAGGCGGAAACGACCGGAAGAGTAGCGGAAATGGTACTTGAATACCATAGAAACAGCGGGCGAAGGTCGATGAAAGATCTGATCGATGCGTATCTGTATGACACACAGGATATGGATTACAGACTTCAGGAAAAGAACGCCAGATCGTGTCTTGAGAAATGGCTATCCGAACGTGACAGCCGTCTGATGTCATAAGGGGGGCCGGGATCATGTATACAGATCGATATATACAGCCGCGTAAGCTGAGTGAATACGAGAAATACATTCCTGCGAACTATCATGAGCAGATCCTGAACGGAGAGTTATCCGCCATAGCAACTTATGACGGGGATAATGATGACGCCGGACTGGTAGCCATAATGGTGTCTGCAACTCATCAGGGATGGTTCGAGATAGTATGGGTCCACCTGAGCAGGGAATACCGGTTCGAAGTCATGGCTGCCGATTATCTTCGTTACTCTCTCAGGCAGGTGCGCAGAACGCATATGTTTACAGGTGCTTTCTGTGAGGTGCAGGCAGAGGAAGATCGGGCTCTGCACAGAGATGTCATGACTTTGGCGGGTATGGAACTCGTTTATGAAAAGAACAATATATACGAGATAAGGATGTCGCAGATCCGGCACAAGAATACTCTGTTACGTGCTGCAGAAACGACAAAATGCATCCCGCTTGGATCGGCTGATAAATTTGTCCTGGAGTATATAGAGGAACAGATTGCAGCTGATCCGAGACCGATACCTTTTCCCACGGATGTGGACTGGGACAGCTATGATGCGGACATAAGTCAGATATGTGTGATCGATGATGAGCCGGCAGGGCTGCTGCTGTTCTCACACGCCGAAGAATATCTGGTGCTGGAACTAGCCTACAGTACATCCGAAAGATCCCTGCCGGCAATGATAGGTTCGGCGATCAAGTATGCCGAACTGAAATATCAGCCCGATCAGAAGATACTGATACCTATAGTGGGAACCGGTGTCGCTGATATCCTTAACCGTATGGTGCCTGATGTGGTCAGAGGAAATACGCTGCAGGCAGTCATATGGTTTGATGACCCGGCGGAGAGGCCTGATGCGCAGGAAATTCTGAATCAGATGATCGTGTGATGTCAGAATGGAGGTTATTGTATGAGGGGTGACGATAAATACCGGATATTCGGACTTAGTCAAAGAGATAAGGAATACTTCAGTCATCTGATACCTGATGATGAATACATATCCCGGGACGGATTCTTTATGCTGGGGGCTGTGGATGATGAGTTTGAACCATGTGGTGTCCTCGTGTACGAATTCAGTGATGGCGCATACTTCGTACATTATATCTATGTGGATCCTGACCACAGGAGATGCGGCGTAGGTACCTTGTTGCTGCAGAAGATGCTGTGGTCATTCTATCAGATGAAACAGGTTCATCCATGCTTCATAGAGTATACGGATGATGATGAAAACATCGGAAGCTTTATGGAAGCACAAACCAATTTCATGATCAGCGTATCCGGCATATCGTGGGTCATATCTCCCGATCAGAGACGTCAGATGAACGATTACGGAAAACTCACCGGTATGGACACCGAAGCGGTTCCTTTCTTTTCACTCGGTGAAGCGGACAGAAAGAAGTTTCTGGACAGTCAGCAGGCTTCCGGATTCCGTTTCCTTGACAGCGATCTGTCAGAGCAGGCATCATTCGATAAGGAACTGTGCTTTGTGATCAAAAAGGATGACAGTTTCCGTGCGGCTATCTTTTCCGGAAGGAATGAGTCCGGTAATATCGAGCTCTCATATCTGTATGCCGAGAAAATGAATCCGCTGTCCATCAGGGGAGTCCTGGCGGCATTTCTTCAGGCTATAGAGGATAAGTATCCGGACGATACTATCGAAATGACAACTGTGAACGGTGCATCCGGGCGGCTTGTAAGCGGCCTTCTGGATCCTGCCGGGCTGGATCAGAGTGAGATCAAAAGTGCCGAGTGGGATTATTCGCTTGAATATACCAAATAGTATCTGCAGCATATAGTCTTTTGGAGGATGGGCATATGGACACAGAATATAGTTTTTTACATCGTAAAATAGAAAAAACCGAAAAGATCGAGAAGAATGTGACAGCCCCGGTTCAACATGAAGTTGAAATGGTCGGGGTAAACTCCTCGGATGTAAAGAGAGCACAGAGGGGTACATCCGGACCTGTATTCAGTGAAAGCGATATGAAAAGCATAATTTCGGATGCTGACAGTACGTTTAATGATTTCTGGACCGCTCAGTCGGAGGGGTATATCGATTCGTTGCATGCCAATGCACGTGCAAGGGATGTAAAGGCGAAGCTAGGCTTTAAAGACGACCAGGATAGAGCGGGATTGCAGGAGACGAGTAAAAAGATGTCGGAAGCATCCCGGAAAAACTTTGCACGGACTGGTAAATCCCGTAAGAATCATATGTCAGAAGCGTCTCAGGCATATGCGAAGGCTGCCGATAAGCAGCAGAAAATGGTTCAGTCGAGATCGGAGGGAGATCTTCTGTCTGCAGTCAACCATGCTGAAGAGGGGATTTCTTTAATGACTGTAGCCGGTCAGGAGGAGGCAAAGGCCACAGGAAAAAGAGATGTATCTGAAGCAAGAAAGAAGTTGGCACTGGCTTTAAAAGAAGCTAAAATGCGTCTGAATCTGTATGAAGAAGCATTGAAAGATAAATCTTTGACCGATAAGCAACGAAATGAACTTGAGAAGAGACTACAACTGGCTGCAAAATCATACAGTAAGTATTTATCACAGATTTCTGTCGCGGAGGATAGTGAAAAAAGACAGTTGGCTCAGGCGGTATATGGAGATTACGAAGACATATCCGAAGATAGTGTCTTTGAGATGGCCATGGGCAACCGTTTTAATACTGATGAAACACTGAGAAGCAGGATATGGGGCCGGTATAAAACACATCATTATAACGATTCCGGCAGAAAATTCGGATATATCCGTACATGGACATGTAAGGCCGTTAACGGGTTCTTACGTGTTAAGGATAAACTCAGAAAAGCCGGTGTTGACCCAAGCACTACGGATGACGAGTTTAGGAAGCTTCAGTATGAATTTGAAGAGGCACGACAGGCATTAAGACCTGAGGCGGAGGCTTATGTCAGAAGAAAGATAATGAGACATGCAAGCCAGGAGGAAGTCAGTAAGTACTCCGCTGAATTGCTGGAGAGGGTTCAGGGGACGATTTCAGATCTGGATGAGGCTACAACACTGAATGTTATCCAGAAGAAATGCAAGGTATATCGTATGATCGATAAGGCATTTCTGTCATGGGGGCTTGGAATACCTGATTTCGATAAGCTTTCTCCGGAGGAGGCAGTAAGAGAGATCAATCTACGTCATGGTAAGACCCTTGAGGATTCCGGATTTATGAGTACGGCTTATTGCATGAGCAGATATTTCCAAACACAGCCGATCATGCTAACGCTTCTCACTCCCGCGGGGAAGAAATGCTACGCTACCGCGAATTTTTTGGAAGCTGAGATCGTATTCGGCAGGAATACCCGCTATACCGTGATAGGAGCTATCAATCGTGCCGGTAATGCAAAAAAAATGAAAGTATCCGGCGACATCCCTGACGGAGCTAAGAGTGCGGATGAGATCAGGACCAATGAAACGACAGATTTCACCGGCATAGAGATAATATGTAAGGTTCAGCTTGATGCCGAAGAACAAAAGGCAGCATCAGCTGGATAACAGTTATGCAGATCATTTAATAAGTCCGGAGGTAGAGTATGGAAGGCTTAGATGAAAGAATAGAAGAATTTGATTCCGATGATATGGAATTTGATGAGGAAGAACTGGATCGTTTCTATGCCAAAGGCGAGAATACCACTGTAGTTTTGGATCCTCAGTGTATAGAATGCCGCTGGAATGAGGGGCTGGATCAGTGCGCCGTATACGGAACCAAACCGGCGGACCATCTGGCCAATATCATAGATTGTCCCAAGCGCGCATAAAGATGGGTATCTGGAGGATATATGTCAGAGACATTTTATAACGAGATAATCAACGAACATAATCTGAATCCCTACCACAAGCACAGCATCGATGGTGCAAATTTTACCCTGGAGGGTGTGAATCCGTCCTGCGGAGATGACATCATACTGAATCTGAAGGTT
Source organism: uncultured Lachnospiraceae bacterium (assembly GCA_905234595.1). Classification (GTDB taxonomy): domain Bacteria; phylum Bacillota; class Clostridia; order Lachnospirales; family Lachnospiraceae; genus XBB2008. Next base: position 91,052 of record CAJOID010000036.1, read on the forward strand.
GATGATTCGGGGACCATAGTCGACGGAGCATACGAAGGGGACGGATGTGCCATCTCTCAGGCTTCGGCGGACATCATGCTCGATCTGGTCATAGGCAGATCAAAGGATGAAGCGCTGCATCTGGCGGATATATTCATGCGCATGATAAAAGAGGGCATCACGGATGAAGAAAAAGATGAACTCGAGGAAGCCGGGATACTGGAGAGTGTATCTCATATGCCTGCAAGGGTGAAGTGTGCGGTGCTGGGATGGAGGACACTCACGGAAATGTTTGAAGACAAATGATCCGATATCGGATACACTTATATCATGAGAAAAAACCGTAAAGTTGACGAAAAAAAGTTCGATTTCATAGAGGAATACGCAAAGGCGGTCGAAGAAGCGGAAAGCAGTGCGGAAGAACCCGCAGAGGAGACCGAAGAGACGCCCGCAGAGACACCCGAAGAGGCGCCCGAAGAGACGGCCGAAGAGACACCGGAGCCTGAAGATGCGCCTGGGGAATCTTCGGATGGATCGGAAGATCCCGAAACAGAAGAGGCCACAGATATAGACACCGATTCTCCGGAGTACCGACGTATGATGCGTCACAAGAGGCGTGTCCGTAACCAGTTACTGGCATATACGGGCGTGTTCATTCTGTTTGCTCTTATAGCAGCCGGTTTGACATACGGACTGCATTCTGTTGCGGAGATGGTGAAGGAACAGCGTGAAGCCGAGGCAGCCGCCGAAGCTCAGGCTGCAGCCGAAGCAGCCGCACAGGAAGAGATAGTGATCGAAGCACCTGAGGTGACCGCGACGACCGAGACAGATACTGGCGATGACACCTATACGGAGGAAGTACCGGTCAAGTCAGAGGAAGACTATCTCGCCGAGATGGTGGCATCCACCATATCACAGATGCCCATCGAGGATAAGATAGCCCAACTGTTCATGGTATCTCCGGAAGCCCTGACAGGAGTGTCCGCAGCGACTAAGGCAGGCGATGGGACCAGAGATGCCCTGAGCAAATATGCGGTATGCGGTCTGGTATACGATAGACGGAACATAGAATCCGAAGACCAGCTGACCGAACTTATCGACAATACCCGCAATATGAGTAAGTATGATCTTTTCCTCGCGATCCGTGAGGCCGGCGGGGAGAACTGTGTGATATCCCTTCCGTGGATTCTCCGGCCGATGTAGCCGCATCCGGTGAATCATCCAATGCATATAATACCGGAGTTACGATGTCCAGTTACATGTCGTATTTCGGATTCAACATGGACCTGGCTCCGAACGGTTCGCTGAACGCTGATGAGGCATCCGTATCTGCCGATATGAGTTACGGTGCTGATGAAGCTCTGGCCTGTGAGATGATAACCCAGATGATCGGCGGTTTAAAGACGGGTAATATCAATGCATGCATGACTGATTTTCCCGGAACGGGTAATATCACCGAATCAACCGCAGACGGCAGGGTGGACAGCGAGATATCGGCGGATGAGGTCACTGCACAGACTGTACCTTATATCACCGGTATAGCATCCGGAGCCGCTATGATACAGACGAACAACGTTACGTATCTGAATGCCGATGTCAGTTCGATGCCGGCATCCCTGTCGGAATATGTCATCAATTCCCTGATCCGTGGCGAAATGGCATATGACGGTATCGTGATCACGGCGCCTCTTAACGAGAAAGCCATCACTGAATACTACACTCCCGAAGACGCTGCCATTTATGCGCTGGCAGCGGGAGCGGATATATTATATATGCCCGAAGATTTTGAGGCGGCTTACAACGGCCTGCTGGCGGCAGCCGCGGACGGGACTCTACCCGAGAGCCGTATAGATGCATCTCTTGAACGTATATTCCGTGTCAAGCTGGCCGGCTATGTTGAGTGATCATCATAAGCCGGTCGCATTATTGAGGTCTGCGCTATGGAACTTGAAGGCGTAAAATATGATGCATTTATAAGTTACAGGCATTGCGAGCCGGATTCATTTGTGGCTGAAAACATCCACAAAAGGCTCGAAAATTTCAAACTCCCCGCATCAGTCATAAAAAAATGCAATATGACAAAGACGCGTATAGAGCGTGTCTTCAGAGATGTGGAGGAACTCCCTTTATCCGATAATCTCTCGGATCCTATCACCAATGCTCTTGAGAATTCAGACTTCCTGATAGTGATAGCTACTCCCAGATACCGCGAATCCAAATGGTGCATGAAGGAAGTTTCAACCTTCATTAAACTGCACGGGCGTGAGCGTATACTGGTTGTTCTGGCTGAAGGCGAACCAGCCGATTCATTCCCCGAAATACTCACATATCGTGAATTTGAACAGACAGATGAGCAGGGCAGCAAGACGCTTGTCAGAGAAGAATGTGAACCGCTCGCAGCTGATACCAGGGGCTCGGATAAGAGAGAGATCCTGAAAAATATGGATGTAGCGGTTACCAAACTGTGTGCCGCCATATTCGGACTTAATTACGATGATCTCAAACAGAGGCGGCGTGAACAGAAGATAAAGAGGATCGTTACGATAGCATCGATCGTGGGAGCTGCGATACTTGCGTTTGCGATCTTTGCCACCATCAGCCTGCTCAAGATCAGCCGTCAGAATAAGATCATCACCGCGCAGTATGATGAACTTGAGGCTAAATATGCCGGTTCCGTGGCAGATTCGAGCAAAGACCTGCTCAGATCGGGACGCAGGCTGGATGCTGTATATGCAGCCAGAAGTGTCCTGCCCGATGATCCCGCGGGAGGGTATTGTGCCGAAGCCCTGAGACAGCTTACCAATGCATTATATGTATATGATTCGCCTGAAGATATAGTTCCGTATATGACCTATGATATGGATTCAGCCGTTGATGAATTTGTCACATCCTCAGATGATAAATATATAGCGGTAGCAGATACGAACGGAACGATAGGACTGTTTGATGCATGTTCGGGAGAGAGACTGTTTACAACAGAGCGGGATCTTGAATCTTCTTTTGAGACGTTTGCATTCTGCGGAAGCGATGGTCTGGTATATCTTGACAGCGATGAGAATGTCAGATATGTGGACTTGAGCAGTCTTACCGACAGTGTGATCCTTGGGGACGTCAGTGACGTAAACATCATATCGGATCATGATCACGGATATGCCCTGTGCTATACGGATGAAGTGGTATACGGTATCGCCGAAGGAGGAAACAGAGCTTTTTCCACAGATCTGTCCGATGAGATCGACGGAACAGATGCTCAGCTTTCCGGATACTGTTTTGATGAGGAATGTTTCGGGCTGGTGATATCCGATGCTTTTGAAAACTGCTATCTGGTATGTGATGCGGATGACGGGAGGCTTGTGGAATCATTCAATATTGACGGTATGATCCATCCGGCCATGGCAGTACATGACGGTATAGCATATATAGGATTCTCGGATACCGGTGATACCGAGGTCTATGCAATAGATATTGCCGCTGCGCAGACCATATGGGTACAGCAGGTGAGTGAGTATATGAATCTCAGACTCCTCGTGTCCGGTGATGTGATATATGCCGGTGGAGACAATACGATCATCGAATATGACCGCTTAAGCGGAACTCTCCTGGACAGATTATACCTGGATGACATGCCTCTGCTTATTTACCCGGATGCGGATGACGGAGTTTCTTTTATTTCTCAGACAGGTGGAACATACTCGATCAGGTCCGGCAATGTATTTGATAAGACCTATACTTATTTTCCGGTGATGCCTGAAGGTTTTGTGGCTTTATGTGATGAGAATTCCGGTACACTGTACTATGCGTTTTCACATGGGGACTATGTAGCTTCATTTAAAGCGCCGGATGGTATAGCTGTACAGAAAACGGGAGAGTATACCGGTGAAAGGAGAGGCGGAGCAGAGTATCCTGCGGATGATATCATAGATCAGATAAGCGGTATCGATCCGAAACAGGTAAGGAATGCATTTTATTCCGATGACAGGTCGCTCGTCACCGTGGTCATGAACAACTCGCTTGTATATGTATATGATGCCGGTGACCTGACACTTCCGGGAGGGCACTTCGAAACAACCTTTGATCTGAACGAACTGGTACGGATAAATGATGATATGTATATAGTGTCCGGCCGCTATAAAGGTTACATATTAAACGGCGGCTTCGAGATCATTGCCGAATGCCGCTCACATACCGGCCATGACGGGACGGGTATGAGTGCTTATAATGCCTCCGACTCCGGAGTATACCGGTATGAGTTTTATTCTTATGAAGATATCATCGCCATGGCAGATGAACTGCTTGGTGATCACACCCCCACGCCGCTCATCATGAACAGATATAATCTGAGATGAGCCCGGTTTTCTTGACGCAGTATCGGCTTTAGGCGTACAATTTGGCTGATACCTGCCGGGTATTACAGGAAGGAATGAAGATATGGAAGAAAGAAAGAAAAAAGAAAAATCGGCGTTGACTTTTATTATTGCCTTATTGTCAGTCGTCATGGGATTAGTGGCATCCTTGATGATATTCTTAAATCCGCGATCAAACACTCCTGCATTCCCGATATTCTGTATATCGAATATATTTGAATCCGTGGCAGCAGGCATCATACTCGCCCAGCTGATCCCGTTCTATAAGATATCAAAGAAGATGGAAGCCAGGGCAGGGGTTCCGTGTCCTGAGACCAGGTTTATCCTTTTTAGCTCTATACCGCTGACTGCGATAAGTGTTGTGCTGGTTGAGGCTGTGATGTGTCTGCTCAATATAATCATGGCACGTTCTTCGATCCCGGCAGAACAGGCCCCTCCGTTTATTGCGATGTACCTGTCAACCTATCTGCCTCTCATAATACCGTCTGTGATCATATGCTACGTGACAGCCATATTGTGCAGTAAACTCATATATAAGATGGTGGGGATAAAGACTCCGCCTAAGAACAACGAAGTCTGACCCGCATGAATGATGAGATGATAGTCGGCGGATTCATCTTTGGTACGGCAGCAGACGCGGATCTTGCCAGAGAGGAATTTGCCAGAATAGAATATCTGGATGCCAACATGAATTACTCGAATACATCCAAGGTTATGCAGTTATACGATAAGGCACTGGATACCAAGATGTTTCGTACTCCTGTCGGCTGGAAATACATGGATAAGCTCAGGGCCATACTCATGGACAGCGGATATGTGGAAGCGGAACTGAGGCCGATCCCTCTGTATAACGTCTTTGCCAGAGTCGAAGAGGATCACAGTGTACTTGAAAGGATACGTCCCGTCAAAAAAAAGAGAGACCCTTATAAGCGCAAGTATGCTCTGTCCCTGATACTGATCAGCATACTGATCGTTATGGTCATATCCATGTTCGTGATAGCTATGAAAGCGGAGACTCCGAACATGCTCAATTACCGTAATGCCATCATCAATGAATATGCTGACTGGGAACAGGATATAAGGGACAGGGAGAACGCTGTGAGACTTAAAGAGAGGGAGCTTAATATGATCTCCCCGCTCACGCATGACGAACAAATGGAACTTCAGGATAAGCAGCAGGAAGAGGCCGAGGATTGATCAATGTCTGAACATAAGATACTGGTGGTAGACGATGAGGCACGCATGAGGAAACTGGTCAGGGATTTTCTCGTACGTGCAGGTTATTCTGTAGTAGAAGCGGCAGATGGTATGGAAGCATGCAATCTGTTTTTTGATTCCAACGATTTCGATCTGGTGATCACCGATGTGATGATGCCTAAACTGGACGGATGGGAGCTTACCCGGCAGATCAGGGAGTATTCACAGGTGCCGATCATCATGCTCACAGCCAAATCGGAAGAACATGACGAACTTAACGGATTTGAACTCGGGGTGGACGAGTATATCTCCAAACCCTTCAGTCCCAAGATACTGGTGGCCAGGGTTGAAGCCATACTGCGCAGAACGGCTCCCGGTGAATCGGGAGAGGTACTCGAAGCGGGCGGTATACAGCTTGATAAGGGCGCTCATATCGTGACAATTGACGGATCGCCGGTAGAGCTGAGCTTCAAGGAGTTTGAACTTCTGGCTTATTTCATGGAGAATGCGGGACTTGCACTTTCGCGGGAGAAGATACTGAGCGGTGTGTGGGATTATGATTATTTCGGAGATGCCAGGACCGTTGACACCCACGTCAAGAAACTCCGTGCCAAGATGGGAGACAGGGGTGATCTGATCAAGACCATCTGGGGCATGGGATACAAGTTCGAGGCATAGAGGAGATCATTTACCGATATATTCAACTGCAAATTCATCCGGTACAGGGTAGTTGCCGCTCTTTGAGACGGACAGTTTATGACCGGCTTCGGAATAGGCAAAAGTGACTTCGCAGTATTGCCCGTCTTCAAACGAGTATCCGTCTCCGTCATCAACATATAATCTGAATTCACCGTCGCGGCCTTCATATACGCGGATAACATCCGGCAGGCCGTTCTTTTCATCAGCATAGCTTATGTCGGATGACATCGGGATTACCGAGCCTTCACGTACGAATACCGGAATCTTGTCGATCGGAGCATCAGCATCCATGTATGTTCCGCCCGCATAGTATTTCCCCGTGTACAGATCATACCATCCGCATCCCTTTGGCAGATAGACTTTTCTTGTTTTGACGGAGTCATGTATCTCCACGGAGTCAGGATAGTAGTACATGGGAGTGTACACCGGAGCGACCAGGATAGCGGGCCCCAGCAGATATTCATCACTTATATTGCGTACATTGTCATCATCCGGAAAATCCATGAGCAGACTTCTCATGATCGTATTGCCCAGACGGTGTGCTGCGGCACCGAGAGAGTACAGATACGGTATGAGACGGTATCTCAGTCTGATATGTGACAGGATGGCGTCATAGAACATATCGCCCTCAGAACCGAACTGCCAGGGTTCTCTCGGAGTGTCGGTACCGTGTGAGCGGAAGATGGGCAGAAATGTTCCGAACTCAAGCCATCTCACATACAGCTCGCGATAACCCATATCATCTACACCGTCATTATAATCACCGTGCCAGAACCATACGGGAGTATGACTCTGATCATTGCACCCGCGGTTTTCGTATTTATCGTTGACGACGAAGAAACCGCCGATATCAAGTGTCCAGTAGGGCATGCCGGTTAGTCCCATTTTTATGCCCTCTGTGATCTGCTTACGCAGGGTATCGTAGGTTGCACAGATGTCACCCGACCAGAGGATGGCTCCATACTTCTGGATGCCGGTATAACCGGAGCGTGTGAGATTGATCACCCGCTTATCCGGCAGGTTTTTACGCCAGTTCTCATAGATGCCTTTTGCGTGATAGAGCCCGTAGGAGTTGAGCATCTCGGGATCCATGGATTGTTCGGATAATTCTTTTACGACTCTGTAACGCTCGCTTTCGGGTTTCTTTACTTCACCGCTCCAGTCTGCATCTGAAAAAGGTTCCGCATTGTCACACCATAATGCATCGGTTCCGCTGCTCATGATCTCTGCCTGAGTCTGCTTCCAGTACAGATCTCTGGCATCTTCTTTAAACACATCATACAGATTGGAGTTTGGGAGCAGCAGATCCCTATCCGCGAATTCCGTGTAGTTATCGGATTCCGTACTCATGTTGGGCCAGATGCTCACCATGAAATGCACGTGGTCATCATGCAGTTTTTTGACGGTTGACGGCAGATCGGGATAACGTTTTTTATCGAACTTCTTTTCACCCCATAATCCGTCTTCCCAGCTGAACCAGTCCTGCACTATACAATCGATGGGGATGTTTTTTGAACGGAAAGAGGAGACGATATCCTCCAGCTCGGCACTGCTCTGATATCTTTCCTTGCTCTGTATGTATCCGAATGTCCATCTGGGCAACATGGAAGGCATGCCGGTGATATGGTGATAACACTTCACGATACCGCCGATATCCGCACCGGTGAATATGTAGTAACTGAGTTCGCTTGCACAGTCTATGGTGAAAGTGATCCGGTTTCCTTCGGAAGCAAATACCATGGAGGATCCGGAATCTATCAGGATCCCGTAGTTACCGGTGGTGACGAGGAAAGGAATGGCGATCCTCATATTGGATTCATACAGATATTCCGTATGGTTACGGTAATCATATATGCCGTCTTCATACTGTCCCATCCCGAGCAGAAGTTCATCGGGACCGATACTGAATGAGAGTCTGACCGAAAATGCATCATAAGCAGGGATCTTTACTTTACTGTCCGTGTATGCAACCTCACCGTTGGCTGTCTGTTTTTTCATGAGACCGGAATCGTCCGTCTCATATCTGTATACGGTGATGGGCGTGAATATGACTTCCGACTGGCTGACTACACGTTTACCGTTCCAGGTAAAGTCAATGGGCTCGAGGTCTGATTGTCCGTCTGCCGGTATCGACGACAGGGGATAGGTGACCTTTATTATGTTCTCGCTTATGTTTTCGATCGATCGGGGCATGTTTTTATCCTTTAACCGCTCCGGCTGTCATGCCGGATACTATGTATTTCTGTCCGATCAGATATACTATCAGAACCGGAAGGCTGGTGAGCATGATGTCCGCGCATACCAGATTCCAGTCCTTGAAGTACATTCCGAAGAAATTATATACGGACAGTGTCATCGGCCATTGTTCGCTCCTGTTCAGGAAATACAGAGGGGATACGAATTCATTCCATGTATTTAAGAATGTCAGGATGGAAGATGTGGCTATCGCGGGCTTCAGCATCGGGAAAACGATGAGGAAGAACAGCTGTATGGGGCCGCATCCATCGATAACTGCAGCTTCATCAAGCTCCGTAGGAACCTTGGCGACAAATCCGTGGATCAGGAAAGTCATGAAGGGCAGCTGCATGGCCGTATATAACAGTATTATACCTGCTGTGGTATTGTTCAGATGAAGGAATTGCAAAACTTTGGTCAGCGCAACGTAATTGATAGGCAGGGTTATCCCGAGTACCAGGAACATATACAGGAATTTATTCAGCTTAGACTGGTTCCTGGACAGGACATATGCAGCCAGTGCCGCAAAAAGAACACACAGCACAACGGCTCCGGCTGAATAGATCAGGCTGTTGCAGAAAGATGATGCAAGTTTTCCTTTTTCGATGACCGTGGTAAAGTTGCTCCACTGAATGGGCCATGCGGGAAAACGCAGGTCCATTTTGGCGGCGGTTTTTTTATCCTTCAGCGAATTGAACAGGATGAGCAGCAGTGGGATCAGGCATATGGCCGAAAAGATCCATGCTATGAGGTTTCTGATGATGGCCAGTATCGTTCTTTTGACTTTCATTATTCCACCACCTCATTCTTCGTCATTACCCTGATCATATACATACCGATTACTATCATGATAACGAACATTACGGATGACAGTGCGGTACCGACTGCATACTGACCTGTTCCGAACTTCTTGAAGACTGCCGTGTACAGTACTTCGGTCGTTGCTTTGCCGGGGCCGCCGTTAGTCAATGCGTAGACCATATCAAAGACTTTCAATCCGTATATTACATTTAATACTGTCGTAGTTGCGAGCGTGGGCAGGATAAGCGGGAAAGTGATATACCAGAATTTCTTCCATCCTCCGGCGCCGTCTATAGCTGCGGCTTCGTAATAGTCGGAGGAGATTGACAGTATTCCGGCTATCAGGATCGTCATGATATATCCGACACCGCGCCATATATCGACCGCCATGACAGAGCCGAATGCCAGCTCTGAGGATACCAGCCATTTCTGAGCCAGCATATCCAGTCCTATGGATCTGAAAAAGGAGTTCAGCAGTCCGGATTTGGGGTCGAGTATCGATTTGAAGATCATGCCTATGATAAGTGTTGACAGTACGGAAGGCATGAAGACGATACCGCGATGCATATTAAGCAGGCGTATCGAGTTGGTTAACAGGAGAGCAAGAATAAGTCCGATCACGTTCTTCAGTATTGTTGTGATCAGTGTGAACTCCAGCGTATTCGTTATGATCTTCATGTAATTCTCGTCGGCCGAGAATACGGTCCTGAAGTTCTGGAATCCAACATAGTGAAGCTCATCCGAGTATGCGGACCAGTCCGTGAATGAGTATCCCACACCGATAAGCCCCGGGAGGAAGAAGAATATAAAGTATATGATCAGTGCGCCAAAAGCAAAATAACCAGGATAGATTCTGTTCTTGTTCATTTTGATTAACCCTTTGATAAGATGAGGCTGTCTGACCGCTGCCAGACAGCCTCTTTTCAAAGCCTGTGATCGATTATTCCCAGGCGGGATCCGAAGCGGCTGCTGCCTGCTCAGCTCTTAATTTATCGATGTCCTTAAGAACTTCGTCGGGTGTCATCTCACCTAAGAACATTGCGGACATATCAGCACCGATGTCCATCCATGCGGGATTGTAGTATTTAACGGAAGCCTGGAATACAGCAACCTTGTTGGGATATCTGTCATAGAAATCCTGTACGACCTTGGAGTATGCCGAAGGAGCGTTGGAGAAAGGAAGCTGGTTGAACTTGCCGACGTTCTCTGTCATATATGCAAGGCTCTCATCGGAAGCCATGAATTCAAGATACTTCTTGGCGGCATCGATGTTCTTGGAACCTGAGAAAATGAATCTTGAAGGTCCGCAGTAGTTAACGTTCAGAGCCTGATTGTCGCAAAGAGGATTTACGAAGTAGCCGATGTTGTCCTCGGGGAAACTGGGATCGGCTGCGTTAACCTCGGCACCGAGCCCCTGATTGTAGAGTACCATTGCATATTCGCCGCTTGCGATCGATGCAGGAGCATCAGCATACTCGTTGGACATGTAGTTGTCACCCATGTAACCTAAGTCAGCCAGTTCCTTTAACTGAGCAAACATGGTCGTGAGCTGCTCATTACCTTCAAAGGTAGCCGTGTTGTTGTTGAGTGCATCGGGATATGAAGCATCAGCCTGAGTAGCGGCAATGGCTGCTTCTGTCCAGCATACGTGATGCCATCCGTCGGATACACATTCATAGATCGGGATGACGCCGGCTGCCTTGATCTGCTCACATACGTCACAGAACTCTGCATAGCTGGTAGGAATGGAAAGGCCGAGCTCATCAAACAGGCTGATATTATATGCTACGGCCCAGCATGCGGATACGTCCTGTATAGGCTGGCCATAGAGCTTGCCTCCTACGGATAACTCATCGGCTGCAGCGGGATCCACGTTGCCTGCCCAGCTCTCGCCGGATAAGTCAACTGCATTTTTCTCTACATCAAACTGTGTGACTATGGAGAACTGCGAACTCTGACCACCGAAGATGTCGGTACACTCACCGGCATTTATCTTTGTCATCAGGAGGCTCTCGTACTGGTCTGAAGGTACTATCTGATAATCCACCTTGATACCAGTCTCTTCTGTGAATTTCTCACCCAGTTCCATCTCGGCATCCTGGATCCAGTCCTGGCTGGCCATAAAGGTTATAGTGATATCCTCACCGGAATCGGCTGCGGGAGCCTCTTCAGATGCAGGAGCTTCAGCCTCTGCAGCAGCGGGCTCGGAAGCAGTGTCAGCTGCAGGAGCTGCGGGAGCGGAGTCCGAGGTTGCGCTCTGGCCGCAGCCGGCGAGCATTCCCAGGACCATAGAGCAAGACAGTAATGAAACCAATAATTTCTTTTTCATATTTACCCTCTCTTTGAATCAAAACTAAACAATGGTTACCGATAATTGACAAGCAATCGCCTGTAGTTTTATCTTAAAGCTATCCTTTTTGGGTTCACATGGACAAAAGAGGAATCTGACATGTATATTTTTAACCCGGTGTGATCAGCGGCAGGAGTACTATGATCGGACGAAGCAAAAAAAGTGTACAGAATACATTGCAGTATGTTTTCTTTCTGCTCATTACGGTAGTCTTTCTGGTCTACATCAGTTATTTCATCGTGTCTGAATCACGCAAGATCAAAACACAGGCATTTGAAACGGTAAGCCGGGACGTACAGACAGCTTCTGCTTTTACGGATGAGGAGATAAGAAGTGTAAATACCGTAATGCAGAACGTGGCGTATTCCAATCTGGTGAAGGAACATTTCCTCGTGTACCTGAACAGACCGGCATCGACCGGTGATGGTAATTATTCCGAAATGCAGAATATTAAAGTCCTTACCGATCTGCTCACGGCCATAATGGGACCGACGAGACCTGTCGATCAGATATATCTGTATTCTCTTGACGGAGGCTGCGTGGGGGTGGGACTTGATAACTCCAACACCGGTGATCATGTCGCAGATAAAACATGGTATGAGGACCTGATAAACAGTGACAGCAACCGTCTGGTATTCTGTGACAGTGATGATCGTCTTGATAAGTTCTATACATACAAAGAAGGTTCACAGTTTCTCACTGTGGCTTCCGTCTATCTGTCGAACTACTATAAACCGCAGGGTGTGATAGAAGTCAAGCATTCCCTCTCGGCACTCATATCCAAACTTAATAAGATAGATACGGGTGCATATAATGAGAGGATATACATCTATGATCAGACAGGTAAGAGCATATACGGATTCGCAGGAGATGATATGGCGGACGAGTATGCTTCACTTGTCATCGGTGACGATCCGCCGGTCTATGACGAATCTGGACATATATCATATGACAATAAAACGCATCTGTTCTATACGACTTCTTCATACTCAGGTTTTACAACCGTTATTGCGATAGATAACCGTGACGTGTACAGATCCATATATGATTTCATCAAGGTCAATCTGCTTATTTTTATCGGCTTTGTGATCCTCATACTGATGCTGTCATATGTAGTGTCCAGGATCATAACGATCCCCGTGAAAAAAATGTATTCAAGCATCTCGTCCCTGCACACGGATGAAGACAGTATAATCAGTGGCTCTCTTGAGAAGATCGATACCAACATCATTGAGCTTGATACTCTGTATTCCGCAGTTATGGATATGCATGACAGAGCCAAGGCTTCCATGAACCGTGAGATAGTGCTTAACAATCAGCGTCTCCAGTCCCAGATCCTGGCGCTTCAGTCGCAGATGAATCCGCATTTTCTGTATAATTCTCTGGCGACCATCTCGGCCATGGCTGATGAGGGGATGAATGCCGAAGTGACCAGGATGTGTCAGACCATCTCACGCATACTCAGATATATATCTTCTGATAAGGAACCTCTTGTACCCGTCAGTGAAGATGTATCGCATGCGATAGATTATCTTGAATGTATGAAGATGCGATATGAAGATGATCTGATATACAGCATTGATATCCCGGATGAAATGAATGATATCAGGATCCCCAAACTGTGTCTGCAGCTGATTGCAGAGAATTCGATCAAGTATGCGACCAAGAATGTCAGGGCTCCGTGGCGTATCAGCATGAACGGGCATATGACGGGGATATACTGGGAGATCACCGTGAAGGATAACGGTCCGGGATTTCTGGAAGAAGATATAAAAGAGATAAATGATAAAATAGACTATATCAACAAAACGGATATGCTTCCAGGACTGGAGATAAACGGTATGGGTCTGATGAACATCTATATACGTTTCAAAACCCTGTACCACGGCAAGCATATTTTCCGCGTGAGCAATTGTGCTGACGGAGGAGCTCTCGTAACAATAGGTGGAGAGTTTGAAGGGTGAATTATGGAAGACAGAAAGTTTCGAGTGATAATAGCGGAAGATGAGAAACTGATCGCGAAGAATATCGCGAAGCATATTGAAGAGGAAAATCCCTGCTTCAGGGTATGCGGTATATATTCAAACGGCGAAGATGCACTGGAGGCGGTCAGACAGCAGACGCCTGATGTTGTGTTTACCGATATTTCCATGCCTGTCATGACAGGGTTAGAGCTTGCATCCGATATATATCACACGATGAACAATGTGAAGTGCGTGATCATAACCGGATATGCTGATTTTGAATATGCAAAAGAAGCATTGCATTACGGCGTCACCGATTATCTGTTAAAACCTGTTGACAGGGAAGAACTGCACAAGGTTTTGAAAGAACTGGAATTATCACTTTCCGGTCTGTATGACAATGCCAGAACCGATGGCGGACAGGAGCAGTCTCTTACTCCGGAAGAAATAGTCAGACTTGTAGAGGATTATGTTCAGGCCAACTATGCGGAGGATCTGGACTTAAATACGATCGCTCAGAACCTCGGATTTTCATCTTCTTATCTGACGAAGGTCTTTAATAAGGTGGAGAATACGACTCCGTCAAAATATATCCGCAACTACAGGATGGGCATAGCCAAGCAGTTGATGAATGACAAAAAAATGACCCTACAGCAGGTTGCTGCTGCTGTAGGGTACAACGATCCGTTTCATTTCAGCAGATCTTTTAAGCAGACGATCGGCATGACTCCGTCAGAGTACCGTGAATCGCTTAAATGATACATCGCGTGATCAGATCACCACGCCTTTCTGAAGCATGATGTTGGCATAGAGTGCGGATTCACCGGTAGTCACAATGGCGTAGGCTTTGGATGCTTCCTCATAGAAGGCGAAACGTTCTATCTGGCCTATAATCTCTTTTCCCCTCTTATCATGCTTTGCAAGTATTTCGGCATAGGTATCCCATATAGGCGTTTCAACAGGGTCGCCTTTCATGACTTCCATCAGGTTTACGGGATGTTCAACATATGTATCCAGTGGGAAAACGGTAAGTATGGCATCGAGTATTTCCGGTACTCCGTGTCCGTCGAGGCGGACTACGATCGCATTCTTACCGACGGATTCCGCCGGAAAATTGCCATCGGATATCACAATGCGGTCTGCATGTCCCATTTCGCACAGAACCTTCAAAAGTTCCGGGGACAATATCTTGGGTATTCCTTTTAACATGTTTTTTCTCCTTGATTATCCGTAAGATCGGGTGATCACTCCCAAAGCTGTGTCCAGTCATCGGCGCCGGGCCATAAGAACACCTGCCCTTTGACCAGACGGCAGTCACGGTCAGCCTGCTTTAAGAGTTCCATTTCTTCTGCCGTGAGGGGATCCTCGGTAGTGCACTTTAAATTGGAAATATACTGAGGCTCCTTGACTGAGAAGGGGATGGTGCACAGCCCACGCTGAACAGCCCATTTGATGCATACGACCGCGGGATGGATATTGTGGTCTGCCGCCACTTTGACAACCTCGGGAAGCTCCGTGTCGGCTACGTCGGTTTCACATCTGTCTCTTTCGGGCCTGCTGGGAGAACCGATAGGGCAGAAGCCTATCGGAACGATATCATGAGCTTTGGCATAATCGAATAGTTCCTGCTGCTGGAAGGACGGATGGCATTCCATTTCCAGGGCGGCCGGCTGTATCCTGCACAGAGGAAGGACCGCTTCCAGCTTGGAGATCGTCATGTTGGACATGCCGATGGCTTTGACCAGGCCGGCATCATATAATTCCTCCATCTGTCTCCAGGTATCCATGAATTCATCAACCGAAAAAGGCTTTGAATCGGGATTACGTGAATCACCGTCGCACCCCGGTGCATGATAGTTCGGGAAAGGCCAGTGTACAAAGTAGAGATCAACGTAGGAGAGTCCCAGATCCGCAAGACTTTTTTCACAGGCTTTCCTGACTTCCCTGTGCTGATCGTTCCATACCTTGGATGTGATGAAAAGATCCTCTCTTTTGACGACATCATCTTTAAACAGGCCGTCGAGCACTTTGCCTATCTGATCCTCATTCTGGTATACCGATGCACAGTCAAGCATTCTGTATCCGATGCGGATGGCGCCTGATACGGCAGCGGCTATCTGATCGGGAGAGTACTTATCGGAGCCGAATGTGCCGAGTCCCACAGCTGGCATTACGGCACCCGTATTCAGAGTATATGCCGGAACATTTGTAATAAACTCGCTCATGTGTCGGCCTCCTTATTTTTCATCCTGATCACCGAAGACGACAGCTACCTTGCCGCAGTTTCCGGATGCCATGAGTGCATATGCTTCGGGAGCCTGATCCAGAGGGAATTCGTGTGTGATCAGTTTGTCGGGATGGATGTTCCAGCGTACCAGTTTGTCCACGAGTTCCTCCATTTTCCATAGTGATGTAACCCATGAACCGTAGATGGTCTTCTGTCCGTGGATGATGTCGGGGCTCGGATTGAAGGTGCATGTGCCGCCTTCGCCTACGAATGCGATCTTGCCGTACGAACGGGTGGCGCGGATCGCAAGCTGTCTTCCGGGATCGGCAGCAGAGCAGTCGATTGCCTTCTCAACGCCCTGTCCGCGTGTCAGCTTGAGAATCTCATCCAGAGTATTCTCACCGGGCTTGAATACGTAGTCAACGAGTCCGAGCTTCTTTGCCAGATCGATACGGTAATCATTCATCTCAACACCGATCAGCATATTTGCACCGAGTGCTTTGCTGAGCATGAGAGCAGCCAGTCCGACGGGACCTAAGCCGGTGACCAGTACGGCGTCATTTCCGCTGATACCGATCTTCTCGATTGCTTCATAGACGGTACCGAAACCGCATGCTACCTGAGCGCCGTCCTTATATGTAAGCTCATCGGGCAGTGCGATCAGATCCTTCTCATCAGCCAGGATGTACTCGCCCATACCGCCGTTTCTCTGCCATCCGTAAGCTGCGCGGAATTTTGATGTACATGAGATGTAGTAACCCCTTCTGCAGTTGTTGCATACACCGCAGCCTGAGATGTGATATACGATGACACGGTCACCTTTCTTGAAACGCCTGAGACCTTCACCTTCTTCGATGATCAGACCGCAGGGTTCATGTCCTGCGATCATGCCGGGGATATATCCCTCGGGTCCCTTACCGGTGTGCTCTCTGTAGATACAGCGTATGTCGCTGCCGCAGATCGTAGTTGCCTTTGTGCGGATCAGTACCTGTCCGAATCCCGGCTTCGGGACTTCGAAATCCTTTAACTCAACAGTTGAATTTCCGGGCAGGATCGCACCTCTCATTTTTACAGCCATAATACCTTCTCCTTTCAGATTGAAACATGTTGGCGGTGTTGATGGATCGTAACCGCCGTTCTGATTTGAAGTATAGAAAATCACGGACGGATCAATAAGAGAATATTATGACAGGATACGGACGACGATGTCGTATTTTCGCAGGTGATATGTTATTATAATCGCAAGAGACTCCGATGGAGGATGTGGCAGATATGAGTGATAAGATTGCGTATCAGGACAGTAATATAGCCTTTTTGATGGAGGGTGAATCGGTATATGTTGGAAATATCGTGTATGAATGCTTCCACCGATCCATTCCCATGCATTCGCATTCCGACAACAGCTATGAGATACACTATATTTCTTCAGGGCACGGTAAGGTCACCATCGAGGGCTGCGAATATGACACACTGCCCGGTACTCTGTATATCACCGGCCCTCATGTAAGGCACTCAATGATACCCGACGACCGGGATCCCCTGTCCGAATACTGTATATATCTGAAACTGTCACCCGATGCCGGAAACGGCAAAAAGACCTTGTCACCGATCAGAGCATTCCGTGAGATGAATATATGGTACGGAGATGATGAGTACGGTATATGTAATCTCATGGAATCCCTGTTTCATGAACTCGGTGAAGAGAGTATAGGGTTCAGGACAGTAGTCGAATCGCTGATCAAACAGATCATCATTTCCTGCGTAAGAAACTATCCGGTTAATGAGGACAGCAGTGCTCCCAAAGGGATCGGTTCCGCCGATAATCAGTATTTGATCATAGAGGAGGCTTTTCTCTACGAATATGCGTCGCTGACCCTTCCGATGCTTGCCGGACGCCTGAACTTAAGCACGAGGCAGACACAGAGACTGCTGACCGAACATTATAGTATGAACTTTCAAAGCAAGAAAACGGAAGCGAAGATGAGTGCGGCGGCACTCATGCTCAGACTGCCCGATAAGACGATCACCGGCATAGCGGACGAACTCGGATATTCCTCTGTGGAACATTTCTCATCGGCATTTAAGAAATACTACGGAATGAGTGCCAGCAGGTATCGCAGTGCTCTGTGAACATTCTGTGAAATCCTGTGTAGATTCTGTGAAGTCTATTGAACGGCGGCACAGGGTGGTATAAATTGAATAAAACCGATGCATCGAAGAGGTGGATATGAACGATATACATTACAGACATGAATGGAAGCATGAGATCAATCACTCGGATTTGCTTGCGATAAGACAGAGAATCCGGGCAGTCGGTGAGTATGATTCGCATGCGCCCGACGGGAAGTACACCATCAGGAGCCTGTACTTCGATAACATGAATGACAAGGCTCTGCGTGAGAAGATCGATGGTGTGAACAGACGTGAGAAGTTCAGGATAAGGTATTACAACGACGATCTGTCATTTATCAGACTGGAAAAGAAGAGCAGATTAAACGGGGTCGGGACCAAATACAGCGCATCTCTCACATCAGATCAGGTGCAGATGATCATGGACGGAGGCACGGACTGGATGATGGATTCGGGAGATGACCTGATACGCGAACTGTATTGCAAGATGACATATCAGGGTTTACGTCCAAGGACGATAGTGGAATACACCAGAGAACCATACATCTACCGGCCGGGTAACGTGAGAGTTACTTTTGACTATGACATAAGGACAGGGACGGATCCTGACGGATTCCTGGATATGGAGGCGCTGACCATACCGGCGGGCCTGGAAGTGAAGTGGGATGAATATCTCCCGCAGATCATCAGGGACTGTGTCAGGACACCGGGCAGACATGTAACAGCTTTTTCAAAATACGCACAATGCAGGATATACGGATAAGGAGGAACTAAACCAATGACTTTTTCGGACATTTTCAAATCAAGCTTTCTGGAGAATGTGACAGCGGTCACGGCCTTCGACATGGTAGTGGGATTGCTTCTGGCCTTCGGTGTGGGGCTTTTCATCTTCTATATTTATAAAAAGACATATGCAGGAGTCATGTACTCATCAAGTTTCGGCGTGACACTGATCGCGCTCACAATGATCACGACGCTTGTCATTCTTGCAGTCACCAGTAATGTGGTCCTGTCGCTCGGTATGGTCGGCGCGTTATCCATCGTACGTTTCCGTACCGCAATCAAGGAGCCTATGGACATCGCATTTCTCTTCTGGTCAATAGCAGCAGGCATCGTACTGGCAGCAGGCCTGATCCCGCTGGCTGTATTCGGAAGTGTATTTATCGGTATCGTTTTGCTGCTGTTTGCCAATCATAAGGATATGAGTAATCCTTATATACTCGTATTGAGACTGGACGGCCATGAGAGCGAGCAGAAAACGGCTGCCTATCTGAAGGAGCATACCAGAAAATATACCGTCAAGAGCAAATCGGCGCAGAAGGGTGAGATCGAACTGAATCTGGAGATACGTCTGAAGGATGACAATACCGATTTCGTAAACGAACTGTCGGATATGGACGGCGTGCACAGTGCGGTGCTGGTATCCTATAACGGCGATTACATGGGATAAGTGCATGCTGAATGTGAGGTAGAAGATGTCTACGCATAAACATATAGATACAATATGCATAATCATAACCGTGATAGCCGTAGTATTCACCGTGCTGTTCATGTTCGGGAAAAAACTGGGCATTCAGGCTGTGGTTGATGAGGATTCCGAAGCTCATGAGGGAACCTCCGATTTCACTGCCAACGATCTGAACGGTGACTGGGATACATCCGGTTCCACAATGATCACTCTGAACGGGAATGAGGTGTCGATATCCGGATCCGGTGCGTATGATAATGACGGGAGTGTGTACATATCGACTGCGGGAAAGTATGTCTTATCCGGGTCACTTACAGATGGACAGATAGTCATCGATACAGATCAGTCATCCAAGGTGTGGATCCTGTTAAATGGTGTGAACATATACTGTGAGGATGACGCCGCACTTCGTATCGAGCAGGCCGACAAGGTCTTCATGACGCTGGCAGCAGGCACGGATAATACATTGGAGAGCGGGGCATCATATTCAGAAGATGCAGTTTCCGGTAATGTATCAGGTGCTGTATTCTCGCGGGATGATCTGACGATCAACGGCAGCGGTATCCTAAACGTATCATCGGACTATAAGCATGGTATCGATATCAATGACTCGCTGGTGATAACCGGCGGTACCATTACAGTGACCGCTCCGCAGGACGGTATACATGTAAATGATGATATGAGGATATGTAATGCGGATCTCACCGTAACTGCCGATGATGATGCGATAACGGTGGGGAAGGCATTTATGATCGAATCGGGTTCTGTACAGAGCGAAGGATGCTATGAAGGAATAGAAGCAGACACCATAGAAGTGCGTGGGGGCATGATCACGTTATATCCCACCGATGACGGATTAAATGCAGAGACATCCATATCCGTGAGCGGAGGTGAACTGACAGTATTGAATGCTGACGGACGTGATGCCGACGGAATGGATTCAAACGGTGATATAACCATCACGGGCGGAACTGTCAGGATAAGTCTGCCGGGTTCCGGATCCAATAATGCGATAGATTACGGAAGTGAGAGCGGTGGTATATGTACGATAAGCGGTGGAAATGTGATCGCCAGTGCAAGCTATGTGATGGCTGAAGGTTTTGACTCATCATCATCACAATGCTCGATATTCTATGTATATGATCAGGGTATCAAAGCAGGAAGTGAGATCACTGTGAGCGATACTTCAGGAAAAGTGTTACTCACCTGGGAGGTACCTTACAGTTATACGGCTGTTACACTCAGCTGCCCCGAGTTGACGGTCGGAAACAGCTATGTCATATCTTTGGGAGATCATGAAGAAACGATCACCATCGAAGAAACCTCGGGTGCATACGGTGACGCACTTGATTCGATGTTCGGAGGAGGCTTCGGCGGAGGTAAACCCGGCGGTGGAGGCAAACCTGACGGTACAACCCCCGGCGAAGGTGGCGGCCCTACGGGTGGAGGCCGCGGCGGAGAGTTCGAAGGTGAAAACGGCGAACGTCCGGAGCCGCCTGAGGGGATGGACTTCAGTGAAAACGGCGAGCGTCCGGAACCGCCCGAGGGGATGAATTTCGGTGACGGGAGCGAACCGCCCGAACCCCCGGACGGTGGGGTTACAACACAGTAAGCATACGCGGGATAACGCAGCCGA
Organism: uncultured Lachnospiraceae bacterium; assembly: GCA_905234595.1. Taxonomy (GTDB): domain Bacteria; phylum Bacillota; class Clostridia; order Lachnospirales; family Lachnospiraceae; genus XBB2008. The sequence goes on from CAJOID010000036.1 coordinate 112,102, forward strand.
TCCGGCGGTGCATAGCAGAATAAGCTCATTACTCTTCGGCCAATGATACTAATGAATGCCTGAAATACGTTCTCTGTATCTGACGTGCCGCCGCAATTCAAATCCATTTTCAGTTGCGGCTGAAAAGTGCATCCATGCACTTTTCGCACTGTCATTAACGGGCATTCATAAGTATCATAACGGCCTCATCGGAGTTCGCTTATTCTGCTATGCACCGCCGGATCGGATTCTTTATGCCGTACGTTTCGGGATAGTGTTTGTTTTTTGTGGTAGAATCGTAGTATCCGAAATATGACCTAATCGGCCGTAAAAGCTGATAAAACCTTGTCAATGGGTCATAAACAGCAAATATTTACTTGTCGGGCGTTCCGGATAAGCAGACATTGATCGAAGGAGAAATAGGAAATGCCGCCCAGCGGACACAGCAGTTCACATCACAGCAGCAGTCATCACAGTTCACACAGTTCATCACATCACAGCAGCAGTCATTCGAGCAGCCGCAGCTATTCGAGCAGCCGCAGTCATTCGGGCAGCAGTCATTCGAGTCATTCGTCGAGTCATCACAGCTCGTATGCTTCACCTGCACGAAGCAGTTACAGAAGCAGTACACCTGTCCACCGTACGCGGAAGTCGCAGCCATACGGCTGGAATAATTCTTCGCAGGGGACTATCGGCCATTTCTACGGTGCCGCACATGATTATGACTATTATCCGCAGGGATGGACTGCATCGGACGGAAGATTCTTCGAAGAGGGATACTACGACGAAAACGGCCGGCATTATGGCAACATGATCATGGCCGGGTCAGAAACTATGCTCAGGTGTGAGTACTGCGGAAACCACATGGTATATAAGTGGAAAGAAGGAGACGTGCCTGTCTGTGACAAGTGCGGCGCCCCGCTTCGGATAGATATAACAGATAAGGCGAAAGCATCATACGGCGGCAATTCTCCTCAGAATAGCAGCAGCATGAAGTCGGTCTTTTCACGTATCCCACTCCCGGGCAAGATCGCAATAGTTGTATTCATATGCAGCCTGATGCTGCCTTTCTTTGTTATCCTTGCCGCTTTGATCTTTACCGCTTCTTCACACAACAGCTCGAGCGGTTCAAGATACGAAACGGTATCCGCTAAAAATTCCATATATGTGGATGAGATAGGCAGGACCTGTTATCTGGATGGTGAAGACTGGTATGACAGTCAGACCGAATGCTGGTTTTATTATAACGATTCCGTATCACCTTATCAGTGGCAGTACTGGTATGAAGCGATCTCTTCCGACTACGGGGATTATGGCTGGATGGAATATGATATGAGCGAAGAAGCATGGTATATCGAAACCGACAACGGAAACTGGGTGCATCTGCCGGCAGATTACGACACATCGAAGCTCTGGCACATGACGGATGAATATACCAATGCATATGAGTGAAGAGCATACGGATATGTCCGCGGTAGTCATTCTGAATCTGAAGTAACGGTTTCGCGGATATGATCCACAAATCTCTGAGCCAGATTTCTTAAAGGATGTTCATCGGAATATATGAGTACATACGAAGCCCGTATCCGTTTGTCGGATATGGGCTTTATACACATATCGGCACTTTCGGTCACGATATCCTCAACTGCCGCGGGATATATGGCCACGCCGAGGCCCTGTTTGCACAACTCATACGCGGTCACCACATTGGCGATACGGGCGCGTATCCTGGGACGCCAGGTGCCCGGTCCGAACCAGTCGGTGATCTCCTGAAGCCTTGATTCCCTGGACGGGATGATGAGTTCCTGATCCGCGAGTTCCTTCATGGTTATGGTATCGGAGCCGGTGGATGCGAGAGGATGGTCGGAGCGGAACATGGCTACCCACGGTTCGCTGTAGACCTGTATGCCGTGTATGCCGTCAGGGTCGTATGGTTCCATTATTACGGCCACGTCACTTAGGCCTTTTCTGATACGGTTCACGACCTCATCTGAATTACCGTTCCAGAGGCTGTACTGTACATTCGGGTATTCTCTGGAAAACTCAGATATCCACTGCGCCATGAGATGCGGGCCTTTGCCTTCGACTTCGGCGAGATAGAGCGTTCCCTGAAGACCGTGACTGATATCGCGTACATCCGATACCGACTGGTCGGCGAGAGTTATGATGTGGGCGGCGTAGTCTCTGAAAAGAACCCCCTCTTCGGTCAGTTCGAGAGAATGATGACCGCGTATGAAGAGAGGTGATCCGAGTTCATCCTCCAGGTCGCGAATCTGTCTGCTAAGAGGCGGCTGAGCGATCATTAGTCTTTCGGCAGCTCTGGTGAAATTCAGTTCCTCTGCAAGAGTTAGAAAGTATCTTAAATGTCTGAGTTCCATAGATTACCTCACAAAATATGCAAACACAATATATGCAAACACAAATGGTTAACATAACTTTAAACACACCAATCAACGTAACTATACCTTATAGGTATCATTACACATACATTATATGTATTTTACGTATAATGGTCAATGTAATAACATGATATCAACAGGAAACAATCTCACACCCGACAGGGAGCCGGGAGAAAGGGGTACATCATGTTAGCAAAGATAGCAGAGTTCTTTAAAGAGTATTACGAAGAGTTTTCACATCGTGAAGGCTGATCAGATACGGATAATCCATTAATCTCATAAACAATGCCCAAGTTGTTATGAAACGCAAAACTCCGGATGTTATCATTCGGAGTTTTGTGGTATCATTGTACAGTAGTCTTTCTATCAGAAAACAATCTATTAAGGAGGTTTGTT
>CAJOID010000037.1 GCA_905234595.1 uncultured Lachnospiraceae bacterium
TTCGAGAGTCATCCGTGAGCTGTCATATATTTCCGCATCTTCACGGGCCGATCCAAGCAGTCCCGGATTGACCAGGCTCCCGGCATATATCACCACATCCGCCTGTTCTATGAGTTTCTGTCCCCTGACAGTGATCAGGTCCTCCGCTCCGGGACCCGCTCCCACAAAATAAACCATACGATCTCCTATACCCGGTCAGGCAGACCGGCAGCCCCTGTGCTCCCGACCAGCAGTTCTTCGGCGCCTGCGGTCTTTCCCAGCAGCCCCCATTTGGATGCATATACGATACACTCTGTTGCTATCCGGCCTTTCACTCTCGCATCCATGTAGAATGCGATCCGGTCCATGATATGTTCCATGCACTTCCCGGCTATACCGGCATCCTCCATGATCTGATAAGCTTCCTCCGTGGATACACAGTCCAGAATGGAATTCAGTAATCCGGTGCCGGCCCCGCTTCTGACAGCCGCTGCGGCCATCAGCTCCATACGGCAGTCGGCTTCATGCGAATGGGTGTTCATGATTCCGCCGGAGAGCTTGACCAGCTTACCGATATGTCCGCACAGAAGCACGCTCTTAAATCCAAGTTCACCCGCGATATCCAGAGTCTCTCCGATGTAATTGGAGCATTTGACCGCACGGTCCAGATCATATCCGTAATGCTCCCGCATAAAATCCATTCCGTAATTACCCGGTGATATCACAGCCGTATGCGCCCCTTCGGCCCTGATCTGATTAAGCTCTACCCTGATGGTATCTATCAGTGCTCTCGTACTCATAGGTTCGACTATGCCTGTCGTGCCTATTATCGAGATGCCGCCCTCGATACCCAGTCTGGGATTAAAAGTCTTACGGGCGATCTCCTCGCCGTCGGGAACCGATATGATGACACTCAGTGAACCGGGGTAATCATATTCGTTCATAACCTTATGTACTTCGTCACCGATCATCTGTCTCGGAACGGAGTTGATGGCTGCGTTTCCGACAGGCTGATCCAGCCCCGGACGTGTGACCCTGCCTACACCCTGACCTCCGTCGATGCTTATGGCGTTTTTACCGTCATCAACTAAGGAAACCGATGCGTATATCAATGTGTCATTTGTCACATCAGGGTCGTCTCCGGCGTATTTTCTCACAGCGCAGCTGACCATATCCGATGAGACGGACATATCCTCGATCTCAGGCTTATACTCGATCCCGGCCGGCGTGATGATCGTCACATTAGTAAGTCTGACTCCGCCCAGAAGCATATATGCGGCAGCCTTGGCAGCAGCCGCTGCACAGCTCCCGGTTGTAAATCCGTAGTTCATTTATCCTCCGTGTCTGATCCGGACTGCTGTATCAGGCTCAGCTGTCTCTCATGGAATACAGCACCGCATTGCATATCGCCGCTGCCACGTTGCTGCCGCCCTTGCGTCCTCTGTTTACGATATGCGGGATACCGGATGCAATGATCAGTTCCTTCGCCGCTTCTACGTTTACAAATCCGACCGGCACTCCTATGACAAAATCCGGAACATATTCACCGGATCCTGCATGCTCGCTCAGAGTGATCAGTGCGGTAGGCGCATTTCCGATCGCGAATATTACAGGCCTGTCCAGTTTCATGGCACGTTCCATGCTGATGGATGCTCTGGTGATGCCGCGTTCTTTAGCTTCGGCAGCCACATCATCATCCGCCATAAAACACCGGACATCTCCCCCGTAGCGTGCAAGTTCCTTTTTGTTGATACCTGAAAGTGCCATATTTGTATCGGTGACTATGGTTGCCCCCGATCTGATAAGTGTCCTGATCCCGTCCATTGCTCCGTCGGAAAAAACAAGCGTGGAAGCATAGTCAAAATCAGCCGTGGTATGGATACAGCGCTTGATCACCGAAGCAGTATCTCCGGTAAGCACTATCCCCATACCGGCAAGTTCTTCGGTCAGTATCCTGAAGCTTTCTTTTTCTATATCAGCAGGCTGAATATGAGAGATCTGCATTTGATCATCTGTCCTCCCTCAGTGTCTGATATCACGTATTGCAGCGGCAAGCAGTTCATTATCCTCACTGTTTCTGACCGCTGTTCTGTATGATCCCTGTCCTGCACCGGGCATATCGGCCAGATTTCTGATCAGCATGCCCTTCTTAAGCAGCGGCTCGTAAATATCCGTATCCGTACTGAACATCATAAAGACCGTATCGCTTGCATACACCTTACATCCGGCTTCTGCAAGAAGACGGCTCAGATGCTGTCTCTCACCTGCTATCATCTCCAGGGAGCGGGTGATATATCCGCCTTCGGTCATCACCCTTGCACAGGCTTTCATCGCATATGCTGCCGGCTGGCTTATATTCCACTCGGGCAGACACATGCGGATCCCCGATATGTTTTCCTCATTCGATATCACATATCCCATGCGCAAACCGGGTAATGCAAAAAGTTTCGTATACGACCTGATGATATACAATCCCGGATACCGGTCGGTCAGAGCCTGTATATCCCTGCTTCGTCCGGCCTCAGACAAGGCCTTATCCGACAGATAATAAAAGCTCTCGTCCAAAAGGACACTGATCCCCGCGTCTGATGAGTATTCGAGGATATCATCAAGTGCGGATCCGTCGATATTCCGGCCGGTGGGATTCCACGGATCACACAGAAAGATCATATCCGCATCCGCAGGTATACGATCTGTGATACTGCCGTCAATATCCGTCCCCTGCTCCCGGCTCAACGGAATATCCGTCACCCTGCATCCGGCAAGCGGCTCTAATGCATGTCTGTATCCTCCGAAACAGGGCGTAAAAAGGATCGCATGCTTCGGCTTTACATAACTTGTAACACCCGTTATAAGTTCACTCGCACCGTTCCCGGCCAGAACATTGCCGGGCTTTACTCCGTCAGAGTAAGCAAGTGCGCGCCTCAGACTCTCCTGCCGCGGATCAGGGTATTCCCCCAGATGAGCAATGCCTTCCTGTACCGCATCATATATCTCCTGCGGAGTACCCATTGGATTCAGGCTCACTGAATAATCAATACTGATATTGTGTCTGTATATATCCCCTCCATGAGTCATGGTCACAGACCTTTCCTAATGATCAGATATAATGCGCCGATCATGATGAGCATGATGAACTCCGATGCGAACATGAGCCGGTTGGCATACCTTATATGCACTGTCCTGATCTGTCTGTCATCATCGCCAATCACAGGCTTTTCCACAGGCACCCCGTGATAAAAGGACGTACCTCCGAGCCGGATCATCAGGCTCCCCGCACATGCGCTCTCGGTCTGCGCGGAATTGGGGCTTAAGTGTTTTCGTCTGTCACGCCTCCAGATCCGGTACGCTCCTGATGCCGAACACTCATGTAAAAAAAAACCCAGTATACCCGAAGATATGATGATCAGCCATGCGCTTATCCTTGAGGGTACATAGTTAAACGCATCATCGGCTCTGGCAGCTGTCCGTCCGAAATACTCATATCTGTCATTGTGATAGCCCAGCATGGAATCCATGGTATTGACCGCTTTATACATTAACCCCAGAACCGGTCCGCCCAGAGCGGTATACAGGAGCGGAGCCAGCACGCCGTCGGAAGTATTCTCCGCCACGGTCTCCACGGCAGCTCTGATCATACCGGACTCATCCAGCCTGTCAGTATCACGCCCCACTATCATGGCCAGATCATGTACGGCTGCATCCGTATCGCCCCGCTCAATATCCCTGCATACTTTCATGCTCTCATCATAAAGACTGCGTGCCGCAAGGATATAGCACGTGAGAACCGATTCAACCGCAATACCTGCGTATGGATGTATGAGATAGGCTCCTCCCATGACCGCAGCAGTGACCACAGTCGTAGCGACCAATACCGTGATCCACAGCATGGTTCCACGGCGGATCATCCGGGCCGGAGCGAACGCTTCTTCGGATACCGTATCAGCTTCCGTTCCTTTCTCCGGATACGTTTTTTTCTCCAGAGCGGATATCAGCCTGCCTATGCCTACTACCGGATGCGGTATCCCGTGAGGATCACCGATGCACAGATCAAGCATGCAGCCTGTCACTAATGCGATCATATGATAACAGATCAATTCTCTCATCACTTATCTCTAAATCCAGAACGTATCCGTCCAGATTAGGACAGATATTCGCATAAAAATCATTCCCTGCAAGTGTGGACATTACAGACATGATATTTCCGCCGTGACATACTATCACGATATCGTTGTCTTCCGGCGTCAGCCTGATCACCTGCTCAAACCCGGACATGCTACGCCTGATCAGATCATCCATTGATTCTCCGCCGGGTATGCGGTCACGACCGCCTGAGTCTATCCATGCCTGATACCTCGGATCACCGTCCAGTTCGGCATGTGTGTGTCCGTCCATGATCCCGAAATCAAGTTCCTTCAAATCACTCATTTCAGTCAGTTCTTTTGTACCGAACAGGATCTGTGCCGTCTCGACAGCTCTGATGAGCGGACTTACATAGAGGCTGAAGTGATTTCCCGCAATCTCAGCAATCTTTTCTTTAATGACGCTTGCCTCCTGCCGGCCGTTATCGGACAGCGGCTCGTCGGTACGACATCCCATGAATCTGCCGGTTTCGTTGCCGTCGGTCTTTGCATGACGGATCAGAATACATCTCTTGTTCATGACACTATAAGACTTACCGCAGCGATGGCGATACAGCCTGTCACCTCACTCATAGTCAGCAGATACCCCGCTGTATCTCCGGTCACACCTCCGAACTGAGAGATGACCATATGCCTGTAATATAATGCAAAAAGGATCAGTGCGGCAGCCACACCCACCGCATACATATATCCGGTACATGCGATCCCTGCAAGAGATGCGATGAACCATATCCACTGCGATACCAGGATCCCTCTCCTGTTTCCGGCAGTCTCTGCCCGAAGCATTCCTTTATCTTTTGCTCCCGGCAGAAGCATGGCCAGCAGACCGCTCACAGACCTGGCGGATACATACAGCAATCCCAGCGATATCACCGCACGCATATCGCGCTGATGAACTATCACGCCTGCTGCCCCGATATATGCAAGAAGCGCAGCGATCACGGATATGACTGCAAAAGATCCTATATGCGGATCGCTCAGTATCCTGAGTTTCTCCTCTCTGTCCCGATACGAACTGCGGGCATCCATCGTATCCATATATCCGTCCAGATGGAATCCTCCGGTGACCAGGATCGGGATCAGTGTAAGCACTGTGCATACTGCAATATCAGGCAGACCGATCCGCACGGATCCGGCATAGGCCGCAACGGATAAAACTCCGATCACGGCTCCGATCATGGGGAAAAACACCAGGCTGTGCCCGTAGTCCTCCTCAGTCCACTCAAATCGTGGCATCGGTATTCTGGAATATATGGAAAAACTGACTGCCATCCATCTGAAAAACTTCATGATCTGCTCAGCGCCTCACGTATCTCTTCTGTTCCGTCCACTCTGCCGGCAATCTCCGCCAGCCTCTCATTCACCGTATTGTTCAGCTCAACATACAGCCTTGTCGTATCATCATAACCTTTTGCATCGGGCTCAAATCTGTTCGCCACGATCACCAGATCCTTGCATCTCTCCGACAGCATCCTGATATCGGAAACGACCGCATCCGCCGTATCTTTAAGCCACTCGTCACGCGGACATCCGGCACGGTCATACGCCCTGTCGGGATCATCATACATTTCATTTCCGACCAGGTTGGATACACACTCCAGCAATACAACCGACTGCGCGGGTGACGTGATATGTTCAAGTGCTCTGTCTACTCTGTACGGGATCTCCAATGTCACGAAGCCTTTTCCCTCTCTCATCTGCCTGTGCTTACGCACGCGCGCTTCGGACTCTTCATCGACCACGTTCATGGTCGCGATATAATACAGTTTTCCCGCAGACATCGCCATCACCAGTTCTTCGGCATATCTTGATTTGCCGCTGTCGGGCTCACCCAGTACCAGCACGATCATTTCTCATCAAACCTCTCATAACGGTCTATCCCAGCATCGGATCCGAAGCGCGTGCCACATGTATAGAGTGAATAAGCCATATCGATCAAAGGCATCAGAAGCAGTGCCCCGCTTCCTTCTCCGAGAGCCAGGTCGGCATCTATGACAGCGTGCAGACCCAGACGATCAAGTATCTCTCCGCATCCTGCCTCACGTCCGTTATGCGATGCGAGCATATACTCCCTGCATCCCGGAACGATCATATCCGCACACAAAGCTGACGTTGCACTGATCAGCCCGTCTATGATGACGGGGATATGATGATATGCCGCTCCGATAAATACGCCGGCCAGCCCGGCTATATCCAGACCGCCGAGAGTACGAAGCGCTTTAAATGCCATCTCCTGAGTGCCGGCATCGTCACCGGAACTACCTTCCATGCCGTGCAGTTTAAGTGCCCGGTTTATCACATCGATCTTGCGTGCCAGACCTTCATCATCAAGTCCGGCGCCACGCCCCGTGACCGCCTCCGCGCTCAGCCCGCACAATGCACACATCACTGCTGTCGCCGTGGTCGTATTGCCTATGCCCATCTCACCGGTTGCTATCAGAGAGTATCCTTTTTCCTTCAGCTCATGAACCAGCTCCATGCCTGTCGTGACCGCCTGAAGGCATTCCTCCTCTGACATGGCCGCTGTCACGGCAATATCTCCCGTTCCGCGCCTGACCTTACGGTCTGTAACACCGGGGATCTTATCATCGCTGTCGATACCTATGTCCACCGGAAGTATATCCACGGGATAGGAAGCACTCATGATACCCACAGAACTGTTCCTTTGTCCCATGAGATGCGCCACCCTGGCAGTCACCTCACTTCCGGTCTGAGTGACTCCTTCGGCAACCACTCCGTTATCGGCACACATGATGATCAGAGCCTTTTTATCCGTCACAAAATCAGCAGTCCCGTGTATCGCTGCGATCCTGCAGAGCATCTTCTCCAGGTCTCCGAGTCCGTCTATCGGTTTGGCTATCGCATCCAGACGACGGCGTGCTTCCTCATACGCCTGCCCGGACGGCTTATTTAGTTTTAATCCGTATAATCCGTCTGCAGTCATGGCCTCACTATCCCCATCATCTCATATATCGAGTCCATGTCGAGACATTCTCTTAAGTGTGCTGCCAGCTTATCATACATGGCTTCGCTTTCATCGAAATGTCCCCGCATCATGCTCACATCGATATCCTTGCCCTTATGTGCAGCGATCAGACTTACAAGCCGGGGAGCCACACCCTCTTCATCAAAAATACCGTGTATGTAAGTTCCGTATACATTTCCACTGCAGCATCCGGTGCCGTCGGGCGCATAGACACAGGCCTCTGCATCGGTGTAATCCGGATCCGACCCGGCCGGTGTCGTGATCCCGTTATGTATCTCATATCCGGTCACCTGCATCCCGCTCATATCTTCCAGCACACCCTTCCATGACGGAATATGTCCGGTGTATAGGGTACGTGTCTTTTCCCGGGCCATCACAGTCTCAACAGGCAGAAGACCCAGTCCCGGAGAGGTAACACCGCTCTCCACTCCCTCCGGATCGCTGATGCGCATACCCAGCATCTGATATCCGCCGCAGATACCTATGACCACGCCGCCTCCGCCTGCGCGTGCATAAGAAATAACGGCATCATCCAGTCCATGCTGTCTCATCCACTCAAGATCACCGCCGGTATTCTTCGTGCCGGGCAGAATGATGACATCGGGATCGCCCACACCATCCGGATCATCCACATATCTCACGGATATATCAGGCGCCTGCCCGAAGACATCCATATCCGTGAAATTGGAAATCCTCGGGAATCTGATAACACATATATCAAATGCTTTCTTACCGCGCACCGAGAATCTGTCCGAGAGTGAATCTTCATCCTCCAGTCTGATATCAAGGTATGGCACCACACCGGTCACGGGCTTGTGTCCCTTTTCCTCCAGGATCCTTACACCGTCTTCAAACAGCCCGATATCTCCTCTGAATTTATTGACGATCAGCCCCTTAACACGGGCTCTTTCATCAGGTTCGAGCAGTTCGAGTGTACCTATGAGCTGTGCGAACACCCCTCCCCTGTCTATATCCCCTACCAGGAGTACCGGCGCATCCGTCATCCGTGCAAGTCCCATATTTACAATGTCATTCTTCTTCAGATTGAGTTCGGCGGGAGACCCGGCTCCCTCGATGACGATGATATCGGCCATGCCGGAGAGTTTCTCATAAGCAGACATTATCTCCGGGATCAGCTGCTGCTTGTACCGGAAATACTCGGCGGCGCGCATATTGCCCACGGGGATGCCGTTTACTATGACCTGCGATCCCTGATCGTCCGTGGGTTTAAGGAGAACGGGATTCATGCATACGAGGGGCTCTCTCTTGCAGCATCCGGCCTGCATTACCTGAGCTCGTCCCATCTCCAGTCCCTCACTCGTGACGTATGAGTTAAGCGCCATGTTCTGAGACTTAAAAGGTGCCACGCTGTAACCGTCCTGCGTAAATATCCTGCACAGACCTGCTGCGATCATACTCTTGCCCGCTCCGGACATGGTGCCCTGGATCATGATCGCTCTGGCACCCGTGCGGTGCGTATCCGTCCCGTTTTCTTCAATACCTGCATGAATATCCGCGGTTTTCTCCATCCACGGTCCCGGACCCAGCAGACTGATATCCCTGTCTTCTATTCCGTATAACCGGCGTATGAAACTTTCTTCAAAGACCTCCTGCGGAGTCCCGGACCTTAAGATACGTCCCTCACCGACAGCAACCACGAAATCGGATATCCTCATGGCAGGCTCGAGCTCATGCAGCGACATTACCACTGCAACATTATCCCGGTCCGCTATGGTTCTGATCGTATTAAGTATATCCAGCCTGTATCTGATATCCAGATACGAAGTCGGTTCATCGAGTATCAGCACACGGGGCTGCTGGCATATCGCGCGCGCCAGCATCACACGCTGTCTCTGTCCGTCACTGATACGGTCAAAGAATCTGTCAGCCACTTCACGGGATCCCGTCAGATCAAGTGCATGATCCACTGTCTTCTCATCAGACTCCTTAAGCTTGCCGAATCTGCCGGTATACGGGTATCTGCCCATTGCCACCACTTCACGGCAGGTCATCATCCTCGGACGCACGGATGAGGTCATCAGCATGGACATGTTCTGTGCTTTATCGAGAGCATTCATTCCTCCCCGGGCTTCCAGCTGGCCGGTCAGGGTTTTAAGCAATGTCGACTTGCCGCTTCCGTTGGGACCTATGAGCGTCACTATCCTGCCGGGCATAACATCCAGCCCGATACCGGTGATCAGGTCGGAATCATAACCGATAGCCAGGCCATCCGTATGAAGTATTCTGTCCTGTTGCATATCAGCCCGCATTCTTTCTTCTCCCCAGCATCATCCGGATCACGACAGGAACCAGCAGCACCGCTGTCACTGAACTGATACTCACTTCAGTCGGTGCAAATATGCTCCTGGCTATACAGTCACACATAAGAGTTACCACCGCTCCTCCCAGGAAGCATGACGGTATCATTACCGCCGGCGAAGAAGTCCTGACCGTGTTTCCGACCAGATGAGGAACGGCGATCCCCACAAACGATATAGGGCCGGCAAATGCTGTCACGGATGCTGCCAGCAGGCTCGAGATCACGATGAGCATCACCTTGAGCAGGCGTATGTTCACACCCATGCTGGCCGCATAAGCCTGTCCGAGACGGTATGCGCTTATCGGTTTTGACATACATACCGCGCATGCCAGACAAACGAGAGCTAAAACGGACATTATTGTGACTTGTGTCATATTTATGCCGCTAAGTGAGCCCATAGACCAGTTATGCAGATTGACTATATTGGAATCATCGGCAAATGTGACAACGAAATCGGTGATTGCGGAACATATATATCCGATCATTATCCCGCATATTACCAGGAGACTCATGCTGCGTGTTTTGGATGAGATCAGCAGCACGAAAACCATAGCCATCATCGCTCCGGCAAAAGCCGAGACGATCATTCCGAAAGAGCCTATATTGCGTCCCTTTGACAGCAGAAATATCAAAGTGAGCGCTACAGTCAGTTTCGCTCCGGATGAGATGCCCAATACAAACGGTCCGACGATCGGATTATCAAAAAAGGTCTGGAGCAGATATCCGGACAAAGCCAGACAGCCGCCGAGCACAATGGCCGCGATCATCCTCGGAAGTCTGATGTTCATGATTATATTGGTCCACATCTCATCAGAGGATCTGCCCAATACCGCTGATATCACTTCTCCCGGAGGTATGCTCACGCTCCCGGTCACGGCATTGATCCATACCAGCATTGCCAGACAGACCAGCATCAATATGAAGACAATTGTGACTCTCTTACGATCCATGATCATTCAACCCGGTTAAGATAAACAAACTCATCACTGCTGCCGGTGAAGGCATTGTGCAGGTCATTCATAAAGTCCGCCATGCCGGTGGTCTTCTGGAAAAAATCCTCGGATGTACAGTAGACCCTGCCGTTTTTCACCGCTTTGAAACCGGCAAAAAGCTTATTCTTCGATATCAGTTCATCCAGCGATCCGATCTCTCCGCCGATGGTACTGTTGTATATGATGATATCAGCATCCGCAGCTGCGGCATAGAAGTCTTCCATCTGTATGTTCATCGTGGACAGCATATTATCATCATCTTTGCCTGTGATCACATAGTGACCCCCGGACATTTCTATCATTTTGGATATATAATCACCCGGCTTACGGACATTGATCATGCCGGATGCGGTCACATGGAAGAAAGCAACGCTGAGTCCGGTATCCGGCTGCTCCATGACGAACTGCGCCTTGCTTATCTCTTCATCATAATACGAATCCGCTGTCTCCTCGGTCCCAAACAGTGTTCCGTAGAATCTGATCCATTCCAGACGGCCGAGAGGATGTTCTTCATAGCTCGACATCTCCACCACAACAGGGATCCCCAGTTCTTCAAGTTTTTCCTTCACTGCAGGCTCATGATATATCATGGTATTCTCCACGGCCAGATCACAGCCCTGTCCCATTATCATTTCGTAGTCGGGAGCCTTGTACTTGCCCGCGTATACTATGTCTCCACGCTCCATGGTTGTCCTGACCTCATCCACATGCCAGTCATCCGCTTCCAGAGATGACATGCTGACCGATCCCAGAGCTCCTGCCTTACTGACCAGATCCATCGCCGAAGTGGATACGATATAAGAGCTGTCAAGCGGCATCTGCAGGACAGTGATATCATCCGGCACATCCGCAGGCACCGGCACGCCATCGGGAACCAGCAGGAAATCCTGATCTTCATCGACATGTATCAGCTTATACTCACCATACATTTCCACACTGAATCTCTCTGCATACTTAAGGTCCATGACTCCGGTCTGTTCCAGCCCGTCATAAGACGGAGCATCGCTGTTTTTCGCGATTTCCGGGGCATTCTTCCCGGCATTCCCTTTCCCGCCTGCCGGATTATCCGGTACATCTGCATTTTCTGCATCACTGTTCTTCTGTCCACCCCAATAGATCACGTATTCTATCTCATGAGGAGTGCTCATGGCCACGGTGTCACCTATAACAGTCAGCGGTTCATCCAGCCTCTTTACCGGAACGGTGAAAGTCGAGCTCTCTCCGGGAGTCTCATTATCGTACTTTACTCCGTCCACGATCATGTAATCATAATTCGGACTACTCCAGACAAGTTTAGCTGTGATCGTGCCGTCAGACTCCGTGATCGTGACCGGTGAAATGATATATGCTTTGCCCGATCCGCCTTCCATCGTGATATCGACATCATACGAAGTAACCCCCTGCGATGCGCAGGAGGTCACTGTAAGCATGATCCCTATGAAGATAAATAATAGTTTGATCCTGTGTGATATCTTCAACATATTCTTCTATGATCAGCCGGCCAGGGTAACCTTTACCTTATGATCATACCATACGCCCTTGGTACCCACGAGGGCCAGATCAAACTCCTTATCAAGTGCGGGTACAGGCACGTCAAAACCGTATACATCTTCCGTAGTGCCGTCATCGAATTTCACGGTGTCGGTAACGGGCTCAAGCAGCTTGGCTCCTGCTTTCTGCGCATCATCGGCCGTTCCCGGAAACAGATTGACGATATTCTTGGATTCCAGGCTTACATGTATAGTCATCTCTCCGTTTTTAACAGTCAGTTCACCGAGATCATCAAGAGCTTCACTTACATGGAACATCGAACTGTCGGTTGTAAAAAAAGCAGGATAAGTACCGTCTGCAAGAGCTGACTTACTGTCTGCGGCAGCTGAAGCACTGATATCACCGAGTGCAGCGATAGCATCTGCGGTGTGAGCCACATACTGCTCCTTAACACTCTCTATACGTCCGAGACCGGCGATCTGGCATTCAATGCTTTCAAATGCGCCGGATGCCTCAAACATGCTCTTCCATGAGTCTTCATCATCGCCTGCCATATCATTATTTGCATGATCACCTGCAACTACCATCAGTGGACGAAGCACGATCCTGGTGTAACCGGCCTCTTTCGCTGCATCTATGATCACTTCGCATGCTGTCTCCTCGGGCTCGCCTTCCACGGTTCCGACAAACACATTCTTATATCCCAGCTTGTCCATCTGTGTAGCCATCTGAGAGTAGCTTACCTTGGCGGTATGAGCGGTACCGTGTCCCATCAGGACAAATGCGGTTCCGTCCTCCGCTGCTTCATCCGTGGTCTTATATCCGGCTTCTGCTAAGGCTTCTGCTACAACAGCTTCGGCTACGGCTTTCTTATCATCATTGATCACGGTCGCATCGGAGCCGACTTCACCGAGCAGAGGTTCAGCTACGGCCACTGTCTCGAATTTGTCCCTGTATCCGTCCAAAGCATCAATGATCTCGTCATACTCTGCACCGTGCATCAGATGTGTGGGCTGCAGAACAAGATTCTTTACACCGTTATCTACAGCTCTCTGAAGTGCCTGATCCACGTTATCGATCTTCTCACCGTCTCTTGCCAATACATGGTTGATTATGATCTGGGCAGTGAAAGCACGTCTTACAGACCAGTCGGGATTGGCAGCTGCAATAGCTTTTTCAATTGAACTGATATCCTGTGCACGGCTGTCATTAAAGGATGTACCGAAGCTTACGACCAGAATCTCGTTTTCCCCGATATCATCCGAATTGAGCGGATCATCGGCAGACGCATCGCCCGTATCTCTTCCGAAATAGTCGGGATCGGCATCTTCGCCTTCGACCATTTCCTTCTGTTCATCGGTCAGAGCATCCCATGCAGCACGTGCCTGTGCACACAGGTCATCGGTCTCTTCGGTCCACTGCTGTACATATATAGCATCGATGAGATCGGCCACTTCCTTAGCTCTTTCCTCATCACTGCGTGAGTCAGTCTCCTCTTCAGTCACTGCTGCAGTCTCCTCCTTGCTGTCCTCGGCGGTCGCATCGGCAGTCTCAGTCTCCGTAGTCTGAGCAGGTGTCTCGGGATCGGCGGTCGTGGTCCCGCAGCCTGCCAGCATAACTACCGAGGCAGCCAGAGCGATCAGTGCTTTTGCAGATCTTTTTTTCATAGTTGTTCTCCTCCATAAAAAAACTCACTCCGAAATATACTTCGGAATGAGTATGCTTACGCACCAAAAACAAGCTTATCCTGATTCAGGACAGCTTCTGGTTACGTACGGCCAATTACTCGTGACCCGGAATATATTCCAGTACCGGTAAACGGCAGGTCTCCTGGCTTGAGCATCATCACATACGTACGCCTTCCCGGTATTCCCAGTGACTGTCGTGACTTCTGTTGATCAGTTATATCACGACCTGTCCGCATGCTCCGCTGTCACAGTGACGAGTTCGCACAGGTTTTGCACCTGTTTCCCTATTATCCCGTACCGAAATGCCTGCAATCCATCAGTCGCATCCCGCATCCCTACGGGCACCGTTTATCATCATATTAAATTGCCGGATCCGTTTCCGGATCCGGCATTTATACTATCACATCAGACACTCATATGCAAACAGACAAGGTCTGTTTCAGGCAAATGTATATGTATGCTTGCCCTGTTTTTTTGACTCATACAGGGCTGCATCAGCCTTTTCATAGAGATGTTCCTTATCATTTACACTTTTGCCGTTGACTATACCGACACTGATCGACGCAGCCGGCAATCCGTCATCGGGGTTTCCCAGCTCGTCATTTATCTGAGTTATCTTGGACTCTATCAACCTCCGCTGCATGCCGGCGGCATGCACCATGAATATAACGAACTCATCTCCTCCCATACGGCATATACAATCATCATCCCGGAAAACACCCTGTAGTATACGAACAAGCTTGATAAGTATCTTATCGCCTGTTTCATGACCATATGTATCATTAATACGCTTGAAGTTGTCCACATCAAGCATCATCATACAAGTGGTGGACAAGTCCAGATGGCTCCGATCTCGGGGATAGGACGGTCAGCCCGTATGCTGTCCGCAGCCTTAAGGATCGGATTGATCCCCAGATGTGTAGTCAGCCACAGCATAAAGATAATACTTGTCGCATGAATTATGATTATGATCCGTCTGCTCAAAGTAGTCGTCATTCAAGACCAGTTCGGTTGCATGGCTCAGTTTATTAAACGGGGAAAGTGCGGCATCTTCCGGAGTCAGTTCAACGCTGTCAAGCACCTCGGGATAATCGGTATAGCCCTTGGCATCAATCACAAGGCGCATCGCATAGTATTCCTGGTTCATCAGATCCATGGAACTGTCCATGGCGGCCTGGAGACGTGCGACTGCAGCATCGGTTCCGGTACCGGCAGCCAGTCTGTCCACCGCCTCCTCCCGCCGGTTGAATTCAAATGCCTCTGTAAAATATTGATTAAGAAACCGGATGTCTCCGCTGATGGTAAATCTCTGTACCTGTTTGGTCAGATAATCCGAAGCATCCATGAGTTCACGTGCGGCATCCTGGAACTCCATGCTTTCCTTATATGCCGCCGTGATCCTCAGAAAAGAACTTGTAAGATGAAACGTTGCATAAACAACCGTACCGGACACCTATATCCTGCATTGTGGGTATCAATGCTGAAGTATCTCCGTCAGACTGTTCTCAACGTTATCGGCAACATCATTCATCAGACTGATCGAAGCCGTAGTCTCCTCGGCTGAAGCGACCAGCGCAGTAGATCTGGCATTAACTCTCTTCACGATCTCACTGAGCTTATCTGATTCCTCTATCAGCTGGGTGATGGTTTCCTGGATATCGGCATTGTTCTTATTACTGTCATCCGCTGTAACCTTGGAATCCTCGGCCAGCTTCTTGATCTCATCGGCTACTACCGCAAAGCCTCTTCCGGCCTCACCTGCACGGGCTGCCTCGATAGAAGCATTGAGTGCGAGGAGGTTGGTCTGAGATGATATGGCTATAACTTCCTGGTTATTGGCTCCAAGCTTGGCCAGGCATTCATCGATCGTCTTAAGTACGTCTCTGAGTCTTGCAGTAAAGCGGTCAACTTCGAGCATTTCCTCCGAGATACCGTCGGTCTGCTGAGCATTATCGGCACTGGCCTGCTCTATCTGTTCGATCGAAGCTTTCAATGTGCTGAAGTTCTCTTTGATCTCGCCGGACAGGGATTCCTTCTTCTCTCTAAGTTCATCCTGTGCGCGCTGTACTTCATCCGCCAGTTCTACGGCGTGATCCTTCTCCGCATATGCACGGTCCTTGATATAGTGCACACAGTTATGATAATGGTTGAACCCGTTATGTATGGCCACAGCCATCTCATAACATGAGTCGTATCCGCAGCATCCGCAGTCGATATGACGCTTCTCGGGAGTGTCCTTTTCCATGCTCAGATAGATTGCATCAACTTCTCTTTCACTTGGAATCCTGAATGAACACGCTGCACTTCTGTCAGTGTACTTTCTCAGGAAGTCGTTCAGGTTCAGGTCTGCGAACTGCTTGTTCAATGCTTCAAGCCTCTTCGCAGGGGTCAGATTTCTTCCCCATGCGGATTTCTTGGAGCTGTTCTTACTGTCAGCCTTGATCTTCTGGATAGCCATGAATACTTCTTCCTTCATATCGGCACGGGCTTCAGTACCGGGACCGTACAGACAGCCGTTGGTACAGTTTAATGCATCCACGAAGAGATACTGTGTCCTGCCGCCCTTGATGAGATCCTGGTTGCGGCGCAGATACTCATACATATGATGCTCGCCTTCCATCTGGCGTACGAGTGCATCCTCTCCGAGGAGCCAGTATACATTCTCCTTCAGACCGCCCGGCATAGGGTAGATGGATCCGAGGCCGTACTCGATCTCATCCTTATAAGGAGTGGCACCCTGAACCGGATGCTCCTTCAGATACTTAACCAGATGTGAGAAAGTCAGATTATAGGATACATATCCCTTGTTATTCGGATCGTCTATCTCGTTCTTCTTGGCGATACAGGGACTGATAAATGCCAGTTTGTCGCTGACATGCATGTATTTATTGAGGTAGATGGCCGCACACATCATAGGCGACTGTACAGGCATCAGCTTGGGCAGAAGTTCGGGCATATAGCGCTCGATATATCCCACTACGGCAGGACACGGCTGTGAGATGCCGCCGTAGAAGCTGTTCTCGGTGATGTACTTGATATAACCCCAGGTAGTGATATCGGCACCGAAGGAAACGCTGATGAAGCGGTTTACGCCGAGTTTCTTGAGCATACCCAGATATTTCTCATAGTCACGGGGATAATTGGCAAGAAATGCAGGTGCTATGAGTACGGAAATCTTTACGCCCTTCTTCAGATCCTCAAAGAAGCTCTCCACATCATCTTCGAACTCTCTTGCCTTATGCTCGCAGGCATCAAGACATGCGCCGCAGGCTATACACCTGTCGGGATCTACATCGATCACATTACCGCGGTCTCTCTCCACGGCTATATTGGCCCCGAAGCTGCTGCAGGCTTTGATACAACGGTTACATCCTATACATTTATCGTTCGTCTTAATCAGGCTCATATATATCCTCCATCATATATGAATTGCTGTCTCTATGCCGTCAGGTCTTATCTTACTGTTTATAAAGCACACTCTTCAGTGGTTTCCATACGATGAAGAAATAGACAAAACCGATAAGTGCAGTAATAAACTGTGTGATTGAAAAGGTTGTCTGGAATACAGGCATCTTTCCCCTGATCGGTGATGCCTCGGGAATAAATGTCGGAAGAAGCCAGAGGGAGATGGTCAGACCCATGAAGCATCCCTTGGCCAACGCCGATAAAACAGCCATGATCACGGAGCGGACATTAATAAATGAACCCTCACCCGATATGGCCGGTCTGAACAGGAAATATACCATTACTACCAGGACCGCATTGCCCAGCATGATGAGCGGTATGATACCGGGAACCGCATTCATCACGGGTGATGCGGCTATGATAAATGCGGTAACAGGTGTTATGATCGCAAGTACGATGCCCCACGTAAGTCCGGCAGTCAGCGTAGCCAGTATCAGACACAGATTAACGATCGGCCCCGTAATATATACGCTGAGGGTCTTGAAAATCTGGCTGGCGATACATACCGCCAGAAGAACTGCGGTTATCGCGATCTGTTTTGTAAGAGTCTGTGTTTTTGTGTCGTTCATTTTTTTGTCGTTCATTTTTGTGTTTGCTCCTTTGCTGTGTTAGTCCTATTCATTTACGCTTATGCTCTGGAGACCACCGGAGAATGACGTGTTCTCGGGCTTCGCACCGTATAAAACGGGCGTTCCGGAAGCAAGCTTGATATTACAGATCGATATGGTAGCGTTCAGGTCTCTGGTCCCCAGTGCAAGGACATTATTCCCTTCGCCCCGCAGATTTATGGCGGATTCGGTAAATCTGATGACCACATCGCCTTCGGTTGCACCTATCAGATAGAGTTCCTGGCCGTTGGCAAGTATGGATACCTCACTGTCAGATATCTCTATATTACCGCTGCTCCTGCCTACGCCGCCTATCGCAGCGATATGGGATCCCGCACAGAGTATGTTCATATTTACGTTTCTGATGAACGTATGCTGATCACCATCCATACTGCCTATTCCGACACCCTTCTCTATCTTGACGTCCAGCTGGATCTTGCAATCCATGATCTCTATGAGCGGCTTACCGCTCACTGAGCCTAAAGCAACGGCTTTTCCACTGGCAGGCTCTATCCTGACCATCCCCGAAAGGATATGTACACCGCAGTCCTTGCCGAAGCAGCCTCCTCCGATTCCTATACCCTCATCTGCTTCGACGAGGATATCAAGTGCTCCGCTGCCCCGCCAGGTGATATCTCCGACTTCGGAGTTCCATGCATTGCCTATGGCGAAGCTGGATACGCCCTGCGATCTGATCTGCAGATTGCCGTCACCTTCTATGATCAGTTTACTGCTGTCCGGTACCTGTATACCGTATTTTTTCATACGGCTCTCACCCTCAAGGACGAGAGTCAGCTCACTGCCTGCGCCGAGCTCGATACACGGAAGCTGCTGTGTACTCTCAATGAATACATCCCTGATGGTCAGGCGGCACTTCGTACCGTCTTTGATCTTGATGGACATCTCGGCCGAATATCCGGTATTTCCCACGAGAGTAAGCTCCTCCTGCTCGATCAGGATACCCGTGTATTTCTCCAGAGCCAGTCTCATGATCGGGAGTTCTCTCTCTCCGTTCATGGTATATATGCGTCTGACTTCCAGATTAGTACCTTTGACAGAGGAAGCTATGATCTCCGACCTGATCTCGGAATCTATGGATTCCAGTACCTCGAATGAAGGTCTGGCTGTATAGTAGCCCTGTATGTAGTCCACTCCCAGTTCGATGACTGCTTTGAGTTCCGCACTGGTCTCAACACCCTCTGCGAGTGTCTTGACTCCGTTTGTCTTGGCGAATTCTATAATGCTCTTAACGAAATGCTGTTTCTTGGGCTCCTCATGGATATTCGATACGAGCAACCTGTCGATCTTGAGATAGTTCGGCAGATAGCTTATGAGGCTCGAAGTATTGGAATAACCGGTGCCATAATCATCTATGGCCAGGCCGTATCCGTCTCTGGCGCTTCTCTCGAGCAGGACCGACAGCTCCTGATCCTTGAACTCGGTATTCTCGGTGATCTCTATCACCACATTAGACATATACTGACCATATTGTTTAAGTAACTCGCTGTAGTCTTTCTTATCGAGCTGCGAACCGGGAATACTGTTGATGAATATCATCCTGTCACCGAATGCTGCCAGTCTCTGAACATAGAGATCCATGACGTTGAACATGGTCTGCTTCTCTATGGTATAGAGCAGATTCTTGCGTGTGGCACAATCGAGGATTGCCATCGGAGAAACATTGACTCCGGCATCGGTCCTCATCAGGGCTTCATATCCGGCTATCTCACCGGATGCGGCATCCACTATGGGCTGCAATACATAACTGAACTGATTGCCGGCTATGATCTCCATGATCATATCATCACCGGCCACCTTCACATCCTCAGGCTCCGAATCGGCAAGCATCTCGGGGATCATCTCAAGTTCCGATACGCGAAGAGTCCCGCCGGATACCTTCAGTTCATCCGTAAAGCCGGTTTCCGCAAACCCCATTCCCTTAAATGATTTCAGCGAGAAATCATTATCGGCGGGCAAAAGGATCGTCACTCCGGCAGCCTTCAACATCTCAAAAGCATATTTGAGCGCCATAGATACCATTCCGAATCCGTATCCGTGCCCATAACAGGCCGGATCCAGGAGAAAGAAACCCATCCTGAGTTTGTTCATGTCATCCTGCAGATAACGGAGTGTAATATATCCGACCGTCTTGTCGTCATCCGCGGCGATCAGCTGAACTATCGACTTATCATTCCATGCCTTTTCCGAAAAAGCTTTGAAAACATCCGGATCTGCCGGATAATCACCAAGTTCTCCCAGAGACCATTCGTTAAACATTTTCTCTGAATCGATCCATGAAATAACTGTGGAGGCATCCGTATTCTTATAAGGTCTTAATCTGAGCACTTGTAATCCCCTACGATCAGTCTTCGCTGATCATATATCGGCATATATGTCCGATCACTTCAGACACGAAAAGCTGAAAAAGCAACATAAATTGTATCAGATTTTACGTTTAATTGCCATACGTGATAAACTGATTTTTATGAAGATTAGTCAGATTTCATACTTCGAAAACTTCAAATGTTCAGAGGGAGAATGCAGAGAAACCTGCTGCAGGGGATGGCTCATTCCGTTGGATGACGATGATGTTGCCCGCTACAAAGGCGAGAAGAGTTTTCTGCTAAAGACACGGCTCATGCTGGCCATGTCCGAACACTCCGTCCCCGTGTTCAACTCATCATGCGGCGAGTGTACCTTCCATGGCAAAAACGGGCTCTGCTCTCTCCAGCTGGCACGCGGTCATGAGTATATACCGGAGACATGCCGCTCATATCCCCGTTTTTATCGCAACTATGGAGATTTCGAAGAGCGATATCTGGACCTGTCATGTCTGGAAGCATCACGGATGCTGGTTGCACATGCCGATGATCCGGAGCTGGATATCACCGAAGGTCCCGAAGACTGTGAGAAAACGATGACCAACGACGACTCCGCATTCCTGAACACACTGGTGTCCATACGTGCTTCGTTCATTGATGCATTGAAGAAGGTTCAAACCTACGATGAACTCATAACCGTGCTGGATGCCATCGATTCCTATTCCGCGGATCTGCAGAATGCTTATCTGCACGGGGATGAGGGCTATTACGCTGCGCATCCCTTTGGAGTGGAGGTTTCTTCAGATAACGCGTGTCATATATTTCCTCTGTCCGCTGCTGAGATCGATTCTCTGGCGCATACGAGCCTTTATCATGACAGGCTTAAGAAGACCAATCCGGGATTGTATGGGCTTTTTCAGCTGTATTTCAGGAAATTCTACAGGGACGTGGCGAGCGAGAACCGCTGGAGAGAGGCATGCCGTGAGCTTACGGAAACATACCCGGAGACAGTACGGTATCTCCGGGCATATTATATCTACTATCTGTATCAATACTGGCTGAAAACCTATGAAGACTACAGTTTCTTACGAAACGAACGTACGGGCATCATACATACGTCAATGCTCCTGCTCATGACGGTCATGTATGTAAAGAAACACGGGTCCTTAACTCCCGATGAATTCGCTCATGTATGCACGGTCTATAACCGTCGCGCTTTCTTTTCGGATGACATGCTGGACGAGATGTACCGGGTACTGGATAACAGGAATATGATCCCCTACACTCCGGGCTGATACCGTCAGTTTATGCTCTTAAGATTCTGCATCTCGGTGGCACATTTTGCGCTGACGATGGATGAATACGAGAAAAGCACATATCCGCCCAGCCCGTTCGCACGCAGTTCGTTCACCTGGGACGACAGGTTATCATCTCTCGTGCTCCATCCGGGGTCTGACCTGGATACTTCACCGACTCTGTATGCAGCCAGACCTATATACATGGGAATGCCGGCCTTATTGATGGACTTCCAGGCTGCGAGCCTGTCACTGTACATGGTCACATTCCCGACCTTGCCGTATGAATTGCTCCAATAGATCTGCGGACAGATATAATCGGTATATCCGGTCGTGGACAGCCATGTGTCCACATCGACTCCGTTCTTTCTGTTATTATCGATATTTCCGGCCGGACTCACGCCGAAGGTCTTACCATATCCATGCACGGTCTCATATACTTTCTTAAGCAGTGCATTATGCGTCGACGCCCCCAGCGGAGGGAAATAATCATCAAAATGGATCCCATCCACCGCATAACTGTTCAGGATCTCCCTGATACCGGCCAGGATATTCTCCTGTGTAGCCAGTGAGCTGTCGCCGCAATACTTGCCGTTACGGTATCCGTAGGGATTGATCCACGCATGTACCCTAAGACCGTATGCATGAGCCAGTTCCACGATATCGGCCAGTGGGTCGAATCCGGGATTGCCTCCCAGCATCTCATCACTCCACGGATAGCAGGATGACGGGTATACGGCATCATTGTGGGATCTGACATGAACTATGATCGTGTTCAGTCCCCTGTCGGCAGTGTTGCGGCATACCGTGCTGAAAGTGCTGCGGAAATCACTTTCGTTCTTCCCCTTCAGATATGTCTGCCAGTCACGGAACGAGAACCAGACCGCTCTGAATTCAGCCGGAGCAACCGTCGCCGTATTCGCTGTACTGCCTGTCTCTGCGCAGTAAGCCTGCATCGGTACACTTGCCATCATTATAAAAGCGCATAATACGCTGAGTATTCGTGTGATCTTATTCATGTGCACTATCTTATCAGAATTCCCGCTTTATGAAAAGTTTATAAGCTGTTTCATTGCTAAAACGTTTTACTGCGTTTATAATTCACAATATGTCGAAATTCAGTGTCAAGAAGCCTTTCACCGTACTTGTGGGCGTCATAGTGGCAGTCGTTCTGGGCATAGTCAGCATGGTCAAAATGCAGCTGGATCTCCTCCCTGATATCTCGCTGCCGTATCTGCTTGTGCTGACCACTTATCCCGGCGCGAGCTCCGAAAAGATCGAGGCCGAAATCTGCGAACCCATGGAGAGCGCTCTCGGAACCATCACAGGTGTCAAGAACATAAACAGTATATGTAATGAGAACTATGGCATGGTACAGCTCGAATTCACCGACGATACCGATCTGGACAGCGCCATGGTCAAGGTTTCAGGTGCCCTCAATACTCTCCAGCCCTATCTGCCCGATGATGCAGGCGTTCCTTCTATAATAGAACTCAGCACCGATATGGCGGCAAGCGTATACCTGGCCGTCAGCATGGACGGTATGGGGATGGATGAGCTGTCGCAGTTCATCCGCGATGATGTGACTCCGTACTACGAGAAGCAGGCCGGCGTGGCCAGCGTATCCACTCTGGGACTCGTAGATAAGACCATTCAGGTCGAATTAAACCCCGCTAAAGTCGACAAACTGAACGATAAGATCCTGGCATCGGTCGACGACGCTTTTGCTTCCGCGGTTGAGCAGCTTGAAAAGGCTGAACAGCAGCTCCACGACTCCGAGGATACCATCAGGGATAACAAGGCCAAGCTGGCAGAATCCCAGCAGGACTTAAACGACAGCAAACAGGATCTGATAGACGGCCAGAACGAGTTAAACGACAACAAGGCAGAACTGGATAAGAACAGGAATGACCTGGCCAACAGCCGGGCCGACCTCGAGAAGGGCGAAACGGAACTGAATAATAAGAAGGATGAAGCAAACCGCCAGATGGCTGATCTGAGTTATCAGCTCGATCAGGCTTCGGCATCACTTGCTTCGCTGCAGACACAGAAGTCACTGGCCGAGACACAGTTAAACGGTCTGAAGAGTGGCATAAGCCAGATTGATTCGCAGATCACCAAGATACAGGGGACTCTGGATAATCTCACAGAGCTCAGCAATGCAATAACTGCAGCGGATGCAATAATAAACAGTACAGATCCGGCAGTTACCAATGCCCAAAAAGACGATGCCACTGCAGCCAAAGCCACTGCTGAGGCAACCCGTGACGCCATCCTGGCATCCGCCGGTTCCGTAGATGATCTTACTGCCGCCAAGACAGAGCTTGAAGCCAAAAAGGCCGACCTTGCAACACAGAAAGCAGCAGCCGAAGCTACCGTATCCGGCTTAAATTCCGCCATCGATGCGGCTCAGGGCCAGGTCGAGAGCGGATATAAGGAACTGGAACGCTCCAAGCTCGATGCAGCGGAATCCCTGGGAAGTGCGGACGCCCAGCTTCAGATAGGCAAAACGCAGCTTGAATCCGTCCAGGCTCAGCTCGACTCTGCCAAAGACCAGCTCGAATCTGCACAGGAACAGATAGACTCGGGATGGGACCAGATAGCGGACGGCCAGGAACAGATCAATGACGGCTGGAAATCCATAGCCGACGGTGAAGAACAGCTGAAGGACGGCTGGGATGACTATAACGATGCCGTGAAATCCTACGAGAAACAGAAGGCCGAAGCACAGCACAACGCCAATGCCGACCAGCTTCTGACTCTCGAAGCCCTGACCGGCCTTATCTACGCCCAGAACTTCGAGATGCCCGCCGGCTACATAGACGATAAGCTGGACAATTCCTGGCTGGTCAAAGTAGGTCAGAATTACGAGGAAGTATCCGAACTCGAGGACATAGTCCTGACCAACATCAATAAGGTCGGCGATGTCAGGCTCGGAGACGTGGCAGACATCACCGTGATCGATAATTCAAAGGATTCGTATGTACGCCTCGGTAGCCAACCGGCTGTTATTTTATCTATATTCAAGACCAGTACGGCAGGTACAAACGATGTCAGCAGGACCATAGCGCAGGCATCCGAGGAGATCAAAGCCATGTATCCAGGCGTCAACGTGACCACTCTCGTTGACATGGGTGATTATATAAATCTGATAGTAAAGAGCATTCTTCAGTCCATGGCTATAGGTGCCGCACTCGCCATACTGATACTCGCCTTATTCCTCAAAGACTTCAAGCCGACCCTGGTCGTAGCCATAAGCATCCCCGTCAGCGTACTTACTGCTCTGGTATGTATGTATTTCTCGCATATATCCCTCAACATGCTCTCGCTCTCGGGACTGGCACTGGGTATCGGTATGCTCGTGGATAACTCCATCGTCGTCATAGAAAACATATACAGGCTCAGGAACCGCGGCATCGAGGCACCGCGGGCAGCCGTACAGGGAGCCAGACAGGTGGCCGGTGCCATCACCGCATCCACTCTGACCACTGTATGCGTCTTCCTGCCTATGATCTATACATCCGGCCTTGTCAATGATCTGCTGACACCGATGTGTCTGACCATAGTATTCTGTCTGATGGCTTCACTGCTGATCGCATTGACGGTCGTACCAGCCGCCGGTTCGACTCTCCTGCGCAGCTCCAAGCAAAAAGAACATAAGTTATTTGACAAGGTCATGGGATGGTATGGCAAGGCTCTGGAGTTCTGCCTGGCCCATAAATTCATCCCTATACTGACCGCACTGGGACTGCTGGCTCTGTCAGGACTGCTGGTCATCCGCATGGGTATAGTCGTCATCCCCGACATGACCATGAACCAGCTCCAGGCTACCATAGAGTACCCTGAAGAAGTGACCCGTGATGAAGCATATGCCCGGACGGACGAGGTCATCAACAGACTGCTCAACATAGAAGGCATGGGCTCCATCGGAGTGATCTCAGGAGGAGATGAGACCCTGATGGTATCTCAGTCCGCCGATAATCCGGACAATTTCCGAACCATGTCGTTCATGATGCTGACCGAGGATCCAAATGCCGGTGAGGAAGAGATCCGCAGGATCATGTCCGACATAGAAGCCTCTGTCGCCGGTATGGATATCGATTTCAAACTTGAGACAATGGCATCCGACATGGATCAGCTGACCGGAGGTTCCGGACTCTCGATAAATGTCTACGGCCAGGATATAGATACATTAAAGGAAATCACTCACGACATCTGTGATATGGTCGAATCCGTTGACGGTTATACAAATGTATCCAACGGTGAGGAGGATGCGGATAAGGTATTGCACCTAAGTATAGACAAGAATGCGGCCATGAGTCTGGGGCTGAACGTTGTACAGATCTATCAGGATATCAACTCGAAGCTGACTCATGAAAAGAGTGCCGTGACCATCACTATAGACGGGATAGATATGGATATAGTCGTGGTGAACGATCTGGATCCTCTAACCTATGAAAACATACTGGATCATGAATTCGATGTACAAAAGACCGATGAAGACTATGATACCGTCACAGAGACACATAAGCTGCGTGAATTCGCAACCGTAGAGATCAACGACAGTTTAAGTACCATAGAGCGCAGGAATCAGTCCAGATATATGACTGTCACGGCTGAAGCAGAGGACGGTTACAACCTGACCCTTCTGACCAGGCAGCTGCAGCCGCTGCTCGATTCCTACACTCCTCCGCAGGGTTATACCATAGAGATGGGCGGTGAGTATGATACTGTTATTCAGATGCTCAAACAGATGGCTCTGGTCGTTGCTCTGGGCCTCCTGCTCGTATATATGGTCATGGTAGCACAGTTCCAGAGTTTCCTAAGCCCCTTCATAGTCCTGTTCACCATCCCCCTCGCTTTCACCGGTGGGTTCATAGCTCTGTGGATCACACGCGAGAATCTCTCCGTGATCAGTATCATGGGTATAATCGTGCTGATGGGTACGGTCGTGAACAACGGTATAGTATTTGTAGATTATGTAAACCAATTAAGAAAAGAAGGATTAGACAGGCATACAGCCCTGATAGCTACGGGTAAAGCCCGTATGCGTCCTATATTGATGACCGCTCTCACTACCATACTGGCGGAATCCAATCTGATAATAGGCGATGATATGGGCGCACAGCTCGGCCGCGGCATGGCTCTGGTCATAGCGGGCGGTCTGGCTTATGCTACGCTCATGACGCTCTTTGTAATACCGGTCATGTATGATATTCTCTTCAAGAAACAACCCGTTGACGTCGATACGGGAAGTGACGACCTGGACGATATTCCCAGCGATGCGGAGGAATATCTCAGTCCCTCCTGAATATATCCCTGGTATATACCTTATCCTGCACATCATCCAGTACAGGTTCGTATCTGTTGGCTATGATGGCGTCACACTCTGCCTTGAACTTCTCCAGGTCATTTACGACCAGACTTCCGAAGAATGTGCTTCCGTCTTCAAGTGTCGGCTCATATATGATGACCGATGCACCTTTTGCCTTGATACGCTTCATGATGCCCTGGATCGAAGACTGACGGAAGTTGTCGGATCCGGCCTTCATGGTAAGTCTGTATACCCCAACCTTGACAGCCTTCTCCTTCGCACTGTTATATGCTTCGCTCTCCTCATAGTAACCGGCCATATGCAGTACCCTGTCGGCTATGAAGTCCTTACGTGTACGATTGGCGTTGACTATCGCTTCTATGAGATTCTCCGGTACATCCGAATAGTTCGCGAGCAGCTGTTTGGTATCCTTGGGCAGACAGTAACCCCCATAACCGAAACTGGGGTTGTTATACTGCGCACCTATACGGGGATCGAGACATACGCCGTCTATGATGGACTTCGTGTCCAGGCCCTTGACTTCGGCGTAGGTATCCAGTTCGTTGAAATAACTGACACGCAGGGCCAGATAAGTATTGGCAAACAGCTTCACCGCCTCGGCCTCGGTCGTACCCATGATGAGTACATCGATATTCTCCTTGATCGCTCCCTGTTGAAGCAGGCCTGCGAACGCTTCTGCCCACGCTTTCATGGCGGGATCATCGACATCGGTGCCGACTATGATACGTGACGGATAGAGATTGTCATAGAGTGCCCTGCCCTCACGCAGGAATTCCGGTGAAAAAAGTATATTCCGCGTGCCGAACTTGCGTCTGACGGATTCCGTATATCCGACGGGTATCGTGGACTTGATCACCATCACCGCATCGGGATTGACCTCCAGTACCAGTTTGATCACTGCCTCGACTGCCGAAGTATCGAAGAAATTCTTCTGGGGATCATAGTTAGTGGGCGCGGCTATCACAACGAAATCAGCTTCTTTATATGCCTGTGCGCCGTCCAGAGTTGCTGTCAGGTCCAGTTCATGACCTGCCAGGTACTCCTCGATCTCCTTATCGATTATGGGTGACTTGCGGTTATTGATCATCTCAACTTTTTCGGGTATTATGTCAACCGCATACACCTTATGATTCTGTGCCATCAGTATGGCATTTGATAATCCCACATAACCGGTTCCTGCTATGGCTATGGTATATCTGTCTTTTGACATTTCTTCTCCTCGCTGTCCTATACCGCTTTGATGCTGATGAGCCTGCCCTTGAAGTCTCCCCATCCCCATGGATTGAGAATGAGCAGGCCGGCATTCATGAGCACCTCACCTGTATATGTACGGTCCGGATCATTGCCCGCCTCTGCCTGATCCTCCACATCCACATATGTGATGCGGTATTCCGGCGGGAATGGTAATTGATCCTGTTTAACACCTGTATATATGTCATGAGCGCCTCGGATCTGTCCTTGGTCACCACCATATAGCAGTCATACTCATGATTGTCATGATATGATGCGATGCGGTAGTAATCACCCATGCGCACTATATCGTTATACTTATGATACATCTCAACCTGCGAAGGGATCATCTCACGATCCTCCTCGGGAATACGCGTCACATCAAGCTCATAACCGAAAGTTCCGGCCAGAGCCACATAGCCTCTTGTTCTGAACGGCGTGGTCCTGCCGAGCGCATGATTCGGACAGTCACTGATGTGTGCACCCATGGTCGAGAGCGGATATACCAGAGATGTGCCTTCCTGGATTGACAGCCTCTCTATGGCATCCGTGTCATCAGAGCACCAGATCTGCGGGCTGTAATACAGCATACCGGGATCGAAACGTGCTCCTCCGCCCGAGCAGTTCTCAAGGAGCAGATCCGGGAATTCGGTGATCAGTCGCTCCTGAAGTTCATATACCCCGAGCATATACCGGTGGAAAAACTCACCCATACGCTCTGCCGGAAGTGTGGCACTGCCGATATCGGTCAGCTGCCTGTTCATATCCCATTTGACATATTCGATATTCGCACTGTGAAGAATGGTGCTCACCTGGTTATATGTGTAATCCACTACATCGGGTCTGGTCAGATCGAGCACATACTGATTGCGTGATCGGGCAGGTTCCCTGCCGTCTATGGCGATGGCCCAGTCGGGATGCGCCCTGTAGAGATCGGAGTCGGGTGATATCATCTCCGGTTCGAACCAGATACCGAACTTCATGCCGCGCTTATTTACCTCGTCCACGAGATATTTAAGCCCGCCTTTCAGTTTGGATTCATTTACTATCCAGTCACCCAGGGAAGTGTTGTCATCCTCTCTGTATCCGAACCAGCCGTCATCCATGACCAGCATCTCTATGCCGAGCTTCGAAGCCTGGTCGGCGATGGCGATCAGTTTGTCTGTGTCGAAATTAAAATATGTGGCCTCCCAGTTATTGATGAGGATAGGCCTCTTGCAGTCCTTATAGGGGCTTCTGATCAGATGCTGTCTGTACAGATCATGAAATGATCTGGTCATGCCGCCCAGGCCCTCCGACGAGTGGACCATCACCACTTCGGGAGCACAGAACTCCTCACCTGCCTTAAGCAGCCATGAGAAATCGATGGGATTGATACCCATCATGATACGTACCGAGTCGTACTGGTTGACATAACATTCCGCAAGGAAATTACCCGAATACACAAACGAGAATCCGTACACCTCTCCCCGGTCCTGATTTGCATCATGCTCAAGTACTGCCATGAAGGGGTGATCCTGATGACTCGACTCGCCTCTGACGGAGTTGAGGCCCTGGAATCCCGTGGTGAGCGGTCTTCTGTTGATACGTCTCTCTCTGGCCCATGAACCGTGCAATGTGATCAGATCATAGTTCTCATTATCCATATCGACCGAGGCGCTCAGCACTCTGGTTAGGTATATATCATCACTTCCGCTGTTAATGACATTTACCGAACGTGCTATGGCATCGGTATCCTCGAATGCCGTATAGCTGAGTATCACATCCAGCTTAAGGTCCTTATCCGTACACTTAAGGAGAAGCGTGGAACATACGTCATCTCCTCCGAATGTGGCCGGAAGTCCGGGAAGTGAAGGTTTACCCTGTACTATCTCATGGGATACATAGCGAAGCTGAAGTGCGGAATTTCCTCCGACTGTCCTGACAGATATCGCATCATCCCTGAAATCACCGACACCGTGAGTCGGATACTCCATCGGAAAAGTATCCAGAAATGAAGTCCTGTCTCTGCCGTTTTTGGAAGGGACAAACGGTCCTTCACCGGTCCTCATAAGATAACCTATGTTATGATCAGCTATGCGCGGCCCGTAGTATGCATGCCCGATGAATCCCTCATCATCCACGATCCCGATAACATATGTGGATGAACCGGTATCCAGTTTGAACAGTCTTTCTTTGTCGTAATATGCTATGCTCATAGTCTTCTCCCGAAATGATCAGTCCTTGGCTGTCTTCTTGCTTCTCTTCTGCTTCTCCCTGTAGAGATCTTCATCTGCGAGCGCCAGCGCTTCCTCCAGCGTCATGGCAGAATCCTCTATCCTGAATATACCGACGGATGCGTTGACATTGTACGGTTTGTCGCTTGACCTGTTAAACTCGTCAAAACTGTTACGCAACATACTCTTGATATTCTCGGGCTCCTCCGATCCGCGTACTATACAGGCGAACTCATCTCCGCCTATCCTGCCGATAACTCCCGCGGCATCTCCCAAAGCTTCTTTGAGTGTCGTGGCTATCCTGATCAGAGCGAAGTCACCGTCATCATGGCCGTATCTGTCGTTTACTATCTTCAGATTATCCATGTCAACATACAATACCAGATAGTTCTCACCCCCGGCCAGTCCACCTTTGAGGAAATCTTCGGCCGCTTCATAGAACCCGCGTCTGTTATATATGCCTGTCATCTGGTCGATCCTGGACAGGTTATCCAGAATGATATTATTACGCTTCAGTACATCATTGGTCTGCTCGAGCTGGTCCATGATCTCCTGCGCTCTGGACAGCACGTGCAGCATCCTGTATGCGGCAGAGAGCTGATTGACCAGGATCTCACCGTTATCCAGGACCTGTGAGCTGACATCACACAGTATATAGCCGTATATCTCATCCGTTGAATACAACGGAAGCATGGTCATGCTGTATCTGTCCTCCCCCATATAGCTGTTGCAATACAGATCGTATATGGAAGTCTTCTGGTTGGGTGCGGTTATGTTCCTGACCTCGCCGTCCTTCATCACGGCTTTGAGGAAGAAATACTCCGGCATCTCCATCGTCTCGCCGTCCAGATGTACTACCGGCTTCTCAAGCATATACAGATAAGCATTTCTGATGCCCATATAAGTCAGGTTCTTGAGCGGTATCGAATAGTTCTGGTCATAACCGTTCTCAAACTGCATGATGTCCCGTGCAACCATCTTGATGGAGAAATCCATGGACTGGTTGGTCTCCACGATCTCACGGATAGACTCCTGCTGCTTGGCTATGAGCATCTTGAAGACATCACCGTATGCCTGACGGACCTCCTTACGGTCCTGCCGGCGTTCCTCGCCTGCCGATATCCTGGCATATATCTCATCCATCACATCCATGAGAGTCTCCATATCGGCATACATGAGTATTCCCGTATCCAGGCCCTCCTGAAAATCCGCCTTCAGCTGTTCGTGAAGGAATATATCCTTCTCACGTGCCGCCATCAGCGACATACAGTCACGGATAACCTTTTTATAAGCCTTATACTCTGTGCCTCTGGCACCCTGAAGCCTGTAGAATACCTTGTTATACAAAGCTTTGATCCGGTCGGTATCCATATCCTCCAGATCGAAGTGCTCTGCTTCGGGGCCGAACGAGTCCCTCCTGACCAGCATGGTATCCAGGGATCTGCTCGGGGTCTTACGTCCTCTGATCAGATTAAGAGCCATATCAAATGCCTGTCTGGACAATTCCATGGGGTCTGCCCAGATACTGGACAATGACGGTCTCATCTGACCCGCTACTCTGGAATTATCATATCCGAGTACATATACGTCCCTGCCCGGAGTGAGATCCCTTTCTTCCAGAACCTCATACAGAGCTACCGCACACTCGTCATTAACGCAGAATATGGCTTCCACATCGGGATTATTGTCAAGCAGTTCTCTGCATTGCTCATGACAGTGTCTGGTCAGATCACCTTCTATATAGTTTTTGTCGGTAAAGGTGATCCTTCTCCTCGCCAGTGTCTGAACCAGTGCTTCCCTGCGCTCCACGCAGTCCGTATTGGCCAGAGGGCCTCCCAGCATGGCGAACTTCGTACATTCCTTTACGTCCAGCAGATACTCCACTCCGGCTTCGATACCCTTGAAATTGTCATAACATATGCAGGATTTGCCGGACTGTTTGCTCGCGACGAGCACGCAGGGGATCTCGTCATATTTATGCACAAACTCTTCGATCTTGCCGCGACTGGAATAATTGCCTATGCAATCCGCCGCTATGACCACGGCATCAACGTTGTCCTCTATGACCAGATCATAGAGGGTATTGTACTGAAATTCATATCTCGTCTCGGCAGACTGAGGCCTGTCCATGAATTTACCGGGAAGGAATACGAGATTCACATCTTCCTCCTCGGCTCTCTGCAGTGCACCGAGTTCGATCTCCTTGCAATAGTAATCTCCAAGCTCATGGATCAGATATGCTATTACATATTTACCATTCTTCATATGATCAGTATCTCCTGACTCGCTTAAGTTCCTCGTAAAAACGTTTATAACGGTTATAGCGCAGTATGGATATCTCTCCGGCCTGTGCTGCCTCCGCTACGCGGCATCCGGGCTCGTGAGTATGCGAACATCCGGAAAACCTGCATTCGGACGCAAACTCTGCAAACTCGGGGTACATATCTCCCAGTTCCTCAGGCAGCATGTTATCAATGCTGTAAGAAGTGAATCCCGGAGTATCAACTATGAAACTTCCGGCGGTGATGACCAGGATCTCGGCATGTCTGGTGGTGTGCCGGCCACGTCCGAGCTTATCTGATATAACGCTCGTTTTCATATCCGCATCGGGACATATCCTATTAATAAAAGACGACTTTCCCGCACCGCTTGGTCCAGCTATCGCGGTAGTATGTCCGATCAGAGCCTGTCTGAGTTCAGCAATTCCATCGCCGGTTCTGACACATACTTCATATACCGGATATCCGGCCTGCTCAAATCCTTCCCGCTCGCTTACCAGGTCCTGAGCCGAGTCATATTCCAGATCCGACTTATTAAAGACGATGAGTGAGTCAATGCCGGTCTTTTCCATGGTGATCAGGAGTCTGTCTATCAGACCCATATCCGGCTTGGGATCATTACGTGCGAAGAAAATTAGAGCCCGGTCCACATTGGCTAAAGCCGGACGGATCAGGCTGTTTGACCGGGGCAGGATATCCTCTATGCTGCCCTCATGTGCTTCTATATCCGTAACACTGATATCGACGTTATCGCCTACGAGCGGAGTGATACCGCGGCTGCGGAATACACCTCTGGCCTTACACTCGTATAACGTCCCATCTTCACCATAGACATAATAGAAACCGGCTATCCCCTTGACGATCTTACCCTGCATAGGTACTACTCTGCCTCAAAAGTAAGTTCTCTGGTAACCGTCTTCTCGTAATTCTGAGCCGGGGTCGTAGTAGTCTCTCCGGTCTCGGGATCGGTCACGGTCACTTCCTCCGTGCTGACTGTGAAGATATATGTAACAGTACCCGTTGCCGAATTTATACCCGTATAATTCACATCCAACGGGAATGATGTCGTGGTGGTGCTGAGCAGCGATGTCCCGTCAGCCGTAGTGATCATAACCTGGACAAACATACCGCTCTGATACTCCGGATCCTCCGTAGGCGCGGTAATGGAACCGGAATAATGATATGTGGCCGACTTGGGGCCGATACTTACACGCAGGTCGACAACAGTACCCTTATCAACAAACGAACCCGCGGCTACAGACTGATAGCACACGTTCCCCTCCAGAGAGGGATCATCATTATTGGTCTCCGAAATGGTACCCATGTTTAATCCGCTCTCCGTCAGGATCGCCATGGCGTCCATCTCGGACTTGCCGATAACACTCGGTACACTGATCTTATCGGAAGCAGTGCCTCCGGATGATACCGTGATCATGATGGTACTTCCGGCGGGAGCATATGTATCACCCTCGGGTGACTGACTGATGACATTACCCTTTTCCACGGTGGCACTCTCCGCCTGCAGGATAGATACCTGGAATCCGTGCTGTTCAAGATTTGAGCGTGCTTCTGCCTGTGACAGTCCCGTTACGGCCGGTACGAGCACACCGTCGGTGCTCTGTGCCACGGTCAGAACCACCGTATCTCCCTCAGCAAGCTCGGAACCCGCCGGAACGCTGGCAGATATGACAGTCCCTTCTTCATACTGCAGGCTGGTCTCATATTCTATCTGAGGTGTCAGGCCCAGATCGATGAGGACCTTTTTCGCATCATCAAGCTTCGCGCCCACGATACCGTCGGGCATGGTGATAACGGTGCCTGCGCTCTCCTCTGTTTCATCCGCACCTGCGCCGGATCCGCCTATGAAGCCGGTGACACGTCCCAGTATCAGCAGGACTACCAGACCTACGATCACGGCACCCACAACCACGAGGACAGTGGTCAGTCTGTCACCTACACTGCCTTCATCATCATCTTCATCGTCTTCATCCTCATCATATGGATCATCGTCGTACTTCTCCGCTTCGTAACGGCGTCTTCTGAAGTCTTCCTTCTCCATCCTGTCCCTGGTCGCATCTCTTGACGTCCTGACAGGTGTTTTGGATGATTTCGAACCGGACTTTGATCCGGATTTCGATTTGGACTTGGTGCTGCCGGACTTTGATCCGGATTTGGAAGATGATTCCTGCTTCTTCCTGCGCTCGCGCTCTTCTTTCTCTATATCTTCCTTAAGGGCTACTCCGCCTACCAGATCGGCACGTTCTGCCGAAGCGTTCCTGATCTTCTTCACGTCATCATCGGTGATGTTACGTGTGGCGGCATCTTCATCGGGATCGGTGATCCTGACGAAATCGCCCTCGGGATCTACAAGTGACTTCTTCAGATCGGCGATGACCTCTCCCATCGACTGATATCTGCGGTCCGGAGACTTCTGGCAGCACTTGAGCACTATCTGCTCCACACTGTATGGAATGTCATCCGCATAGTCTGACGGGTAAGGCAGAGCCTCCTGGATATGCTTGATGGCTATGGCCACGGTGGTATCTCCGTTAAAAGGGACCCTGCCGGTCAGCATCTCAAACATGGTGATACCCAGACTGTATATATCGGACCTCTCATCCGAGAAACCGCCTCTGGCCTGCTCGGGAGATGTATAATGAACACTGCCCATTACGTTGGAGCTTACGGTGTTGTTGGTTGCTGCCTTGGCTATACCGAAGTCGGTAACCTTGACTTTGCCTTCCTTGGAGATAATGGTATTCTGCGGCTTGATATCTCTGTGGATGATATGGTTGTTATGAGCCGCCTCGATACCGTTGGATATCTGGATGGCTATGCTGACAGCCTCTTTGGCCGAGAGTCTGACCTTTTTCTCAATATACTTCTTGAGAGTGATACCCTCAACGAGCTCCATGACTATATAATGGATGCCGCCCTCGCTTCCTACATCGTATACATTGACGATATTAGGGTGCATGAGTCCGGCAGCAGCCTGGGCCTCCGTACGGAATTTGTTAACGAAATTGTTGTTCTCCGAAAATTCCTGTTTAAGGACCTTGACTGCTATATTTCTGTTCAGCTTATGATCTTTTGCCTTGTAGACATCCGACATGCCGCCGGTGCCTATCTTCTCGAGGATCTCGTATCTGTCCCCGAGCATCATTCCTATTTTGATCATGAGTATTCCTTACTGCTCCGCAAACGGTTCTATCAGAACAACGGAGATGTTATCCCGGCCTCCGTTCTCGTTTGCCATATCCACAAGTCTGTGGGCACGGTCTCTCAGCGTACCCTCAGAACATATAACGTCTTTGATATCTTCATCATCTGCCATATTGGTCATACCGTCAGAGCACAGCATTATGACATCGCCCTGTCCTATGCTTACCCTGAACAGGTCCACGTCTATCTCCGCCATGGCTCCCACGGCTCTGGTTATGATGTTCTTATCCGGGTGATTGCGGGCCTTGGACCTCTCCAGTCCGCCCATCTGAACCATCTCTTCGACCAGGGAATGGTCCACGGATACCTGCTGTATCACATCGGAACAGATATATGCGCGACTGTCTCCGACATTGGCCACGAGCAGGTCATCACCGAGACATGTACAGGCCACGACCGTGGTTCCCATGCCTCTGCAGCCTTCACGAGTCTGAGCCTGTTGCCATATAGCCATATTGGCAGCCTTGATGGCTGTCTCCATAGCTACTTCGGGTGATACACCCTTCATGCTCTTGAGTTCTTCCTGGATAACTCTGACACAGATCGCACTGGCGAGCTCTCCTGCGTTATGTCCTCCCATTCCGTCCGCTACGATATACAGATTGGGAAGGATGCCCACAGGGCCGTCAGACACAAAGACTCTATCCTGATTCAATTGTCTACGCCGGCCTTTATCGGTCACACCGTAGGAATCGATCATACCTTATCTCCCAGATATCTCTTACGAAGTTGGCCGCAGGCTCCGTCTATATCCTGCCCCAATTCTCTTCTAATAGTAACATTTATTCCCTGTTTTTCAAGTTTATTTTTGAACGCGCGAACCCCGTCATCAGCTGTCGGAGCATATCCGCGCCCGGTCACGGGATTGACCGGGATCAGATTGACATGCGCACCCGTACGTTTGCACAGATCAGCCAGTTCAAGCACGCACTTATCGGAGTCATTTACATCACGGGCCAGGGCATATTCATAGGTTATCCTCCGCCCCGTTTTGTCAAAATAGTATTTCGCTGCCTCAGTGATCTCGGCTATCGAATACCGTTCGGCGATGGGCATCATGGTCTTCCTGATCTCATCATTGGGTGCATGCAGGGATATCGCCAGTGTCACTCCCGTACCGGCATCAGCAAACTCTCTGATACGTTCGGTCAGACCGCAGGTGGATACCGTTATACTCCTCCTGCTTAAGTTATATCCTTCTTCGGATGTCAGTATCTGCAGGAAGGTTATCAGAGTATCGTAATTATCCATCGGCTCACCCATTCCCATGACAACCACATGAGAAATGCGCTCTTTAATATCGTTTGTTATTCTATATATCTGGTCCAGCATCTCAGCCGGTGTCAGATTTCTGGTAAGTCCGTCCATCGTGGACGCACAGAACCGGCAGCCCATACGGCATCCCACCTGCGAGCTGACACATACGGTATTGCCGTACTTATATCTCATCAGGACGCTCTCTATGAGAGCTCCGTCCGGGAGTTTGAACAGATACTTACGGGTACCGTCACGCGACTCGCGGATGTCGACGGGGATGATCGCTGTTATGTCAACCGGTTCGGGGGCATCTGCATCACTTCCCCCGCGCAGTTTCTCTTTCAGAGCCTTCGGGATATTCGTCATATCATCGAGCGATGCGACGCACTTCCCATGCATCCACTGATAGAGCTGCTTCGCACGGAAAGCGGGCTCCCCGAGGGATGTGATGTATGTACTTAATTCGGTTATCGTGTATGATTTGATGTCCTGCATATTAGTTGATCTCCGTGTCTCCAAGCATACATCCACCGCAAGTACGCTCTCGCTGCATACTCGCGTGCAGCGGTACTAAGATCGCTGAGGAACGCGATCTAAGGACCGGCCGCTCGGATGCTCTTGCGCTGGACATATGCTTGGAGACACGTCAACACTTTAAAACACATATATAGAATCCGTCGGATTTCCATATATCGGGGAGGATCTGCAGGCCGGGACCGTCCCCGGGTTCATGCGCATATCCTTCCGGCGGTGTGATCCGGGACTCTGCAAGTGCACTGTCAGTGACATCGCGAAACCCGTACTTATGCATGATATAAGCCGCCTGATCCGCATTCTCACTCCGTGATACCGTACAGGTCGAGTATACGAGCCTGCCTCCGGGACGTACGTATCCGACCGCAGCGTCTATGATGCTTCGCTGAAGCTTAGCCAGCGAACCGATATCCGACGGATCCAGACGATACCTTATGTCGCTCTTATGCCCCATAACTCCGAGTCCGGAGCAGGGCACGTCCGCTATGACGATATCGGCTTTGTGCTCCATATCGGGGATGAAATCCACAGCATCATGAACTTCCACGGTGATCATATCCTCAAGATCCATGTGTCTGATGTTCTCTGTCATCCGATCGCATCTGGATCCGGAGATATCGTAACTATATACCGTGCACCCCTTATCCGCCATATGTATGCTCTTTCCGCCGGGAGCTGCACACAGATCCATAACCGTATCTCCCGGATGTGCACCGGACAGTTCACTGACAAGCATGGAGCCTGTATCCTGTACCGTGAAGCTTCCGTCCGCGAATCCTTCCATCTCCGTGACAGATCCGGTATGCATGAGCATGACGGCATCGGGGATATGCGGATTAATACGGACATCCATGCCTGCCGCTGTCCATGCTCCGATCAGTGCCTGTCTCCGCGCACCCTCGTCGATCCTGAATCTGACTGACAGGGGCTTTTCTTCCATA
This sequence comes from uncultured Lachnospiraceae bacterium, assembly GCA_905234595.1. Lineage (GTDB taxonomy): Bacteria > Bacillota > Clostridia > Lachnospirales > Lachnospiraceae > XBB2008. The sequence continues at coordinate 38,302 of CAJOID010000037.1, forward strand.
TAAGAAGCCAGAACAGCCTCAGTACGGTCAGGGCCATACTCATCTGCCAGCTGTCTCACGATCCATTCGGGACAGGAATACATTACTGACAGGTATTCCATGCCGTCTTTTTCTTTTGATGGATAACGTATGCTATCTTTGTTCCGGGATATATTACGGAGTACTCCGTTCACGTAGCCCTTCAGACCGCTCAGGCCACGGGCCGAGGCCAGTTTGACCGCCTCGTTACATACGGCGGAATCGGGTACGGAGTCCATCCAGATGAGCTGATATACACTCATCCGCAGGATGGCCCGTATCATGGGCTTCATACGTGTCACAGGGGTTTTGGAGAACTGATCCAGGATATAGTCTATCCTTAGACGGTACTCACTTGTACCGTCCATGACTTTCTTATAGAATGACTTATCTCGGGAATCTATATGATCGTATTTATCCAGGACTGCGCTCTCTTCGACAGACAGATAGGTATCCGTCCGCTCCATCTCGATCATGGAATCGGCGATCAGAGCACGTATATTGATATCATTCATATTATCATCGGGATATGCGCACTGATCAGCCGAGTCTGTCACCGGCATTCATGTGCTGGCCGAGAAGGAAATCCCGCACGCTCATCCTCTTCTTGCCTTCCAGCTGGAGCTCGTCGATACGCAGCACTCCGTCACCGGTACTGACATATACGGACGATCTGTCCGTACGGATCACGGTACCGGGAGTGGGGAGAGCATCGTTATCTTGAGTTATGTCAACCGAGGTCTTCCATAATTTCAGCTGTTTACCGTTATATGTCGTGTATGCGCCGGGCCAGGGATCCATTCCCCGTACCTGACGCTCGATCTCTGCTGCCGGTCGTGTAAAGTCTATCTGTCCCATGCTCTTCTTAAGCATTCCCACATGATCGGCCATAGCCTCATCCTGAGGCACCGGGGTCAGTTCACCGCGTTCAATGAGCGGCAGAGCTTTCACTATCAGTCCGGAACCGACCACCGCGAGCTTATCAAACAGGGTCCCTCCGGTATCATCATCCGCGATCGGTATTCTTTCCTGTAAGAGGATATCTCCGGTATCAAGGCCCTCATCCATCTGCATGATCGTGACACCGCTCTCCTTATCTCCCATCAGGATCGCATGCTGGATCGGGGATGCACCACGCAGATGAGGAAGGAGCGATGCGTGTATATTTACACATCCGAACCTTGGCATCTTAAGCACCTCCCGTGGTAATATCTGCCCAAAGGCAGCTACCACTATGATATCCGCGGGATATGCACGCAACTCTTCTATTGATTCGGGATTACGCAGTCTGACGGGCTGAAGTACAGGTATATCATGCTCTACGGCCACTTCTTTGACGGGACTGGGGATCAGCCTGTCGCTCCTGCCCTTGGGCTTATCGGGCTGAGTCACCACAGCGGTCACCTCATAGCCTGCATCTATGATAGCTTTCAGAGGTCCCACCGCGAAATCCGGTGTCCCCATATATATTATCTTCATATATAATTACGCTCGTTATTCTTCTTTGGGCTCAGCATGGTCATCGAGTACCGCGCTGCCATCCTCCTCATCGGGGTCGCTGTCGGATCCAGCCACATTCATCAGTTCACCTTCAACCTTCTCCACATACATATGGCCGTCCAGGTGCTCCAGTTCATGAACTATGGCTCTGGCCAGAAGTTCCTCGCCTTCGAGTTCATACTCCTTCATGTCCCTGTCGTATGCCCTGACCTTCACATAGTTGGGCCTGGTCACGATACCGGTCTTACCCGGCAGAGACAGGCATCCCTCCGGTCCCGTCTGCTCCCCGGCAGTTTCCAGTATCTCGGGATTGATCAGTACATGCGGATCCTCGCCGGTAGTATCTATGACCACGACACGCTTGAGTATACCCACCTGAGGAGCGGCAAGTCCCACGCCGCAGGCTTCATACATGGTATCAAACATGTCATCTATCAGTTCGTTGATCCTGGGAGTGACTTCCCTGATCTCCTTGCATCTCTTCTCCAGAACGGGATCTCCCATTATACGTATATTTCTAAGAGCCATATCAGTAACCTCACATATCTGTCAACATCTCCACCTAATATACCATGATACCTAATCGAAATCAAAGAAGGTAAGTATACGGCGTGACGGATCATTTCTCACATAAGTCTCTATAGCATCCTTGATACGGACAAGTTCCTCCATATCGGTGTGCTTGATATACAGCACATGACGGAATCTGTCGCGGATCCTGGCTATCGCAGCGGGGGCCGGACCTATCGAATACCCCTGTCCTTCTGCTGTCGCTATACTCTCATCGGCTATCGTCTTATAGGTCTGAGCCATGCGCATGCCCTCATCCTCATCCTCGGATACAACCAATATCTCCAGCAGATGACGTACCGGAGGATAGGACGCAAGAGACCTGAATTCGATCTCTTCATTGTAGAAGGCCCGGTAATCCTGGGATGCAGCTGTCACGATACTGTAGTGCTCAGGCTGATATGTCTGGATCACGACTTCTCCGGGATGTTCACCGCGTCCGGCTCTGCCGGCAGCCTGAGTCAGCAGTTGAAATGTCCTCTCCGCGGCACGGTAATCGGATACCGACAGAGACATATCCGCCGCCAGTATCCCCACCAGCGTGACAAGCGGGAAATCATGTCCTTTTACGATCATCTGTGTCCCTATCAGGATATCGGCATTATGATCTTTGAACGAGCGGAGGATCTCCTCCATACTGCCACGCTCTCTGGTAGTATCCGCGTCCATCCTGAGTGCCCGGGCCCGGGGATACATACGCGCGATTTCGGTCTCAATCTGCTCGGTACCCACACGGAATCCTGCTATATACCTTGATCCGCACTCCGGGCAGGTCTTCGGCATGGGTTCGGTATGCCCGCAATAGTGGCACACCAGTCTGCCTCCTCTGTGCTCCGTCATGGATACATCACAATGCGGGCACTTGACCACATATCCGCAGCTCCTGCAGGATATGAAACCGGCTACTCCTCGTCTGTTGATGAACAGCATGATCTGCTCACCGCGGGACAGTTTCTCATCCATCAGTTCCCTAAGTTTATCCGAGAAAATGGTCCTGTTTCCGCTCCTCAGCTCATCCCTGAGATCCACGATATGGACCATGGGCAGGGAACCTCCGGTAAGTCTCTCCTCCAGGGTAAACAGCTTATACTCGCCTTTCACGGCCTTGTAGTAAGACTCCATGGAGGGAGTGGCCGAGCCAAGCACCAGACTGGCACCTCTTACTCCCGCTATATATTCGGCACAGTTGACCGCCTTATATCTGGGCACATTCTCGGATCTGTAGCTGGTCTCATGCTCTTCGTCTATTATGATGGCACCCAGGCGTGTAAAAGGAGTAAAGAGAGCGGACCGCGGTCCTATGATGACATCGATCTCACCTCTTCTGGCCCGCAGATACTGGTCATACCTCTCTCCCTGGGTCATGGAAGAATTGACGACACTGACCCTGTCTCCGAACCGCTTATAGAATCTGAGCAGTGTCTGATATGTCAGGGATATCTCGGGAATGAGCACTATCACCTGATATCCGCGTCTGACTGTCTCATCTGCGATCCCGATGTAGACCTCGGTCTTACCGCTGCCTGTGATACCGTGTATCAGGTACCGGCCGGGACGAGCCGCATCAAAGTCGTTGATAACTGTTGTTATGATATCTCTCTGGCCGGAACTCAGTTCATATCGTGTATGCGCCTGTTCATCGGTGACCACGGGATTCCTGTAGTATTCGGTCTCTGTCACACGCAGGTAACCCTTATCCTCCAGACTCCTGATGGTGGGTGAAGTAACCCCCAGTTTATCCCTGACCAGCTCGTACGGCAGTGTCGGCTCGCTCATGAGAGCCGACAGCAGCCTGAGTCTCGCCGTGTGATGCTTCTTCTCGCACTCTTCTATCACAACGCTCAGGGCATCCCGGTCCACAGTGAGGTCGACCCGCTTATGAGTCTTTACGGTCATCTTCTTTTTCACCGGGATGACAGTCTTAAGCGCCTGTATCATGGTTCCGCCGTAGTGAGACCTCATCCACCATGCCAGGACTATCATATTCCCCTCGGCGCACATCTCACCGGTTCTGATATCGATGATGCTCTTGAGCTTATCCTCCGGATAATCCGGAGTATCTTTAAGTTCGATGCAATACCCGCTGATGATCTTGTTGGAGCGTCCGAAAGGAACATTCACGCTGTCCCCGACGCGCAGAACACTCCTGAGTTCATCCGGGACGATGTATTGAAACGGTCTGTCCAGATGCTCATGCGAGATCTCTATGATTATGTCGGCATATAAAGGGGAATTCATATATTTACGGAGTATCCAGATCCTCGGCGGTGAAGATCACGCTGTCCTCAGCAACGGCATTCTGCTCACCGGCCTCATCTATCATATCATCATATCCCGTCAGAGCCGCAAAAGGGGCAAACTGAGCAGCCCTGTCCGACTGTGACATGTGCAGATGTCTGGTCGATACATGACGCGGCAGATCGATAATATCATTGTAATCACGGTTCATTTCATTCATATGTCAGGCTTTATGTCCGCCGACCTGAGCGTTTCTTTCGCGGGCCGTGGCTCCTTCCTCGAAGTTCATTCCTTTAAGGATCGCGTTCTTGCCGTATTTCTCCTTGATAGCCAGAACCGCTTCCTGCATGCGGCGCTCTTTCTCCAGAGACTCATCATGCTCTTTCTGCTCCTGCTGCATGGCACTGTAGTCAGTGAACAGATCCATCTGGACATATTCCGCTTCCTTTTCGCGTACCTCTCTGGCCTTACGGTCCGACAGTACACGGCAGGCCGCTATGGACAGACGCCTGGACAGGAGGTCAGGGTCGGCTATACGGTCAAAGAGCTCCATCGCCGCATCTATGATGATACGTCCCGATGAAGTGTACTCCCCCAGATTGGCAGTGCCATGGGCGTGTTTGGGGACCGGTCTCCCGTAGTAATCCGCCTTCACTTCGCCGTGATAGCTGGCACGGCGCTCTGCACTTGTCAGATTCTGTATATCATATCCTATCGTGAGAACGATCTGATCCGTCATCAGATGCTTCCTGACTATGTCGAGCACCAGATTATCCGCCATCTCTTTCACTATGAGTCTGGTCTTATCATGCGGATAGGGCTCACTTAAGACCTGGCCGGTACTGATGGAGTTCGCCTCCGGACGGTACGCCTTGATATCGGCTATGGTCGCACTCTCCCAGCCCCAGGCATGATCTATGAGAAGCTCGGCGTTGATACCGAACATGTCATACAGCAGATCCTCGTTATAATAATCCTGCGGGCTTCCCAGAGAACATCTGGCCACATCTCCCATGGTATACATACCCTGGGCTTCGAGTTTGCGGGCATATCCTCTGCCCACGCGCCAGAAATCCGTGATTGGCCTGTGCCCCCACAGAAGCCTGCGGTAGCTCATCTCATCGATCTCGGCTATACGCACGCCATACTCATCGGCATCCATATGCTTGGCCACGATATCCATGGCTATCTTAGCCAGATACATATTCGTACCTATGCCGGCAGTTGCAGTGATCCCGGTCTGGCCGAACACATCCCTGATCATCGTGATCGCAAGTTCCCTGGCGGTCATATGATAAGTATCCAGATAATGCGTGACATCGGCAAATATTTCGTCCACCGAGTATACGTGAATATCTTCAGGCGCGACATACTTCATATATATATTGAAGATGTCCGTCGAGTACTCCATGTACAGCTTCATCCGCGGAGGAGCCGTGATATATGCAAGCTCGAGTCCGGGATCCGCATCCAGCTCGTCGGCATCGGTAGCCGAATCACGGAATACTCCTCCCGGAGCCTTCATCCTGCGCAGAGCATTGACTTCACGGACTTTCTCGACTACCTCGAACAGTCTGGCTCTCCCGGGGATGCCGTAAGCCTTCAGTGAAGGAGTGACTGCCAGACAGATCGTCTTCTCGGTACGGGTAGGATCCGCTACGACGAGATTGGTCTTAAGAGGATCCAGACCGCGCTCGCGGCACTCTACGGAAGCATAGAAGCTCTTTAAGTCTATGGCTATATACTGCCTGCCTGTACCGGCATGGTGCATGCCGGTATTTTTATCTGTGTGATCATCGGTATAAGACATATTCTCATTATAATAGAGAACATATGTTCCGTCAATTGATCTGCCCCATGGAAAGAAGCGTATCCCTGTCTACCGCAGGACTGTACAGATATCCCTGGTACAGAAGGCATCCGATCTGCTCCAGTGCCTCCTTCTGTTCGGTTGTCTCCACAAATTCCGCCAGAACCTTGAAATCAAGGGATTTGGACAGATATACGATGGAATTGATGATCTCTTTCGTACGTTCATTGCTCAGTATCGATCTGACCAGATTGCCGTCCAGTTTCACCAGATCGAACTGATTATGCTGCAGATACTGGAGAGACGTATGCCCCATGCTGAAATCATCCAGCGCAAACGTGTATCCGAACGATCTGATATTCCGGATCAGTTCTCCGGTCTCTTCGGATGTAACAAGTTCGGTCTCTTCCGTGATCTCGATGCATATATTTCCGGTCTTAAGTCTGTATCTGTCCGCCAGTGTCTGCAGGAAGCCGGGCAGTTTTTCATCATAGAGACTGTTGACCGTGATATTGACACTCAATTTGAACCCGTCGCCGTAGACTCTCCTCATACTCTCGGAATCCCTGACGGCTTTTTCGATGATATAAGTCTCCAGATCATACAGATCCCCGCTCTCTCTGGCCAGATGAACGACCAGCGGAGGATATATGATCCCGTATTTCTCATGATTCCAGCGAAGCAGTGCTTCCGCTCCGATACACCGGCCATTATTGTCAAACTGCGGCTGGTACTTGATCAGCAGCGGGCTGTCGCTGTAGTTATCATCTCCATCGGGCGAAGCGGCAGCCAGTGTCGACTGCAGATCCGTCACGAGAGATTTGGCCAGGCGGCCGGCATTTCCTTCACACTCGGTCAGGACCACATCTTCCGTAGTCTCCTCACTCTTTTTGAGTATACCGACCAGTTCCTCCATCGCTGATGAATAAGCATTGACCGATCTCTTTTCATACATGATCACAAACGGCGCATAACAGGCAACCGAGATCAGGATATTGAGAAGCTGTACG
>CAJOID010000038.1 GCA_905234595.1 uncultured Lachnospiraceae bacterium
AAACATTTTTCAGTTGCTCTATACTCAGTTCGTTAGCTTTTTTCATCTTTGTGTTCTCCTCGTATAATATCTGTTTAAAAATTTTCCTGCTGTGTGGAGTATAGCACACGATCAGTCACAGAAGTATCATACTGACCGTTTGCTATCGTTACCTCCTTCTCATAATACACACTCTCCGCCGGGCTCTAACAACGCGTCAAGACTTTTTTGAAGATTTATTCAATGCAAAATGGTTTGGGAGTTTCCATAGCTCTCTATAAATTTATACGTAAAATATCGAAAAAGGGCAACACTGTTTTCGAAGATTTTTACAGATCCAATATCTGTTATAATTCAGGCTATAACAACCTGAATATTGCGCAGGTAAAGCAGAAACATGGAATCATTGAGCGTGAGAACTATAACAAGGCGAAGTCTGTAGACAGTAAACAGCCTGAATGCCCGGAGGAGAAGGTAAAGGCGATAGAAGATGCGATGAGGAATTTTCAGATGATATAGAGAATCATGATAGAATAGAAATAACATATGTGATAAGACGGTATTTATGCAATAGCTGTGGATAAAAATAGGTAATGACTGGAAGTATATAGGTCAGTGGAGAACGAAACTCTGCTGACCTTGTTTTTTGTTGCAAAGCTAATAATCATAAGCCGAACTGTGGATAATGTTTATTAGTGTATTGGAGGGAGTCATGTCTACCAAAGAGAAAATACTGGATGCGGCAGTAATGTAAAGTCAACTCGGCAATCAAGAAAATGAATGAACATTATTCATTGACATCCTGAAACTTCTGTGTTAATATGCAGAAAGTGAAACACAGTAAGGAAGGATGTACATGAGAACCGTAAAAGACCCGGACACCAGAAAGCAGGAGATTCTATCGGGAGCTCTTTTAGTATTTGCCCAAAAAGGATATGATAAGACTACGATTTCCGATATAGCAAGGGAACTGGGAATCTCTCAGGGACTTTGCTACAGATACTATGCATCAAAAGAAGAGATATATGATACAGCAGTTGAAGAGTATGCGGATATTATCGTGAGAGCTAACTTGAAGAGATTTGACAGCAAGGGCAAAACTTTGAAAGAGAAGATCCGGTCATTTTCTGGAAGTCTGAAAGAGTACCGTGAGCCTGAGAAGGATAACGAGCTTTTATATAGTCTCTTCCATAGTGAGGGAAGTCAGAAGATGCATGATCAGCTTATGTTAAAGACAGCAGCTAAGCTGGTACCTCATATTAAGAAGGAGCTGGAGAAAGCCCGGGATGACGGAGAAATAAAGATATCGGATATAGATGCCCTAGCCTACTTTTTTGTTTACGGGCAGCTGGGAATGTTACTTGAGCATGGAAGTGAAAAGGATTGCGGTAAAAGAATAAAGGATACATTAATTGAAATATTGAATTTGTAAGACAAACCCCTGATACAATTGTTTCAGGGGTAAAAATAAAAAATATAAATGAATGAAAATCATTCAGAGAAAGGGAGAACAATATGAAAACAGTCATTATCTACGAATCCAAACATCATGGAAACACAAAGAAGGTATGTGATCGCGTGGCAGCAGAATGCCGGGCGGAACTAATTGAGGCCGGAAGAGTCGATTCGAATTTCAACTGGGAGGATTATGACCTGGTGGGCTTTGCATCGGGGATAGCATATTCCAAGTTTTACGATTCGGTAAGCCGTGTGGCAGAACAGATTCCAGCGGGGAAGGGGACTTTCTTTATCTATACCTGTGCAAAGAACGATAAGGATTTTGCCGCTAAGATTAAGAAGGTCGTAGAAGAGCGAGGAGCCAAGTGCCTTGGAACATACGGATGTCGTGGTTTTAACACATATGGACCATTAAAGTTGATCGGAGGAATGAATAAGTCCAATCCCAATGAGGATGAGCTTAAGGCAGCAGTAGAATTTGTAAAGAAGGTGGAAAAGACTTATGAAAAGTAAAGTAGATTTTATAAACGAAAACACAACAAGAGCTCTAATGAAGCTCTTTATACCCCTTATGCTTGCCATGACACTTACCATGGCATACAGCATGGTTGACAGCCTGTGGGTAGGAAATCTCCTGGGGGAGGCAGGTATGTCTGCACTTACGGCAAGTACAGCTATTGTCCTTATTATGAATTCCTTATCAATGGGTGTTGGTAACGGAGTATCGGTTATGATTGCCCAACGTGTCGGAGCAAAGGACACAGTGGGAGTAAAAAGAGCAGCCGCCGTTGTTATGATAGTTTCTCTGGTTTTTTCCGGAGCGATATGCCTTGTGGGAGAACTTGCATCTGAGTATCTTCTGACAGCAATGGGTACGCCTGCAGAGGTACTTACTGAAGCGGTGTCTTATCTGAAACTGTATCTTATTGGAAATGTTGCTCTCTTTTTATACATGCAGTTTACATCTATATTCAGGGCCTTTGGAGACTCGGTTTTCCAGATGAAAGGAATGCTTATGACGGTGATAGTTAATGCTATCCTTGATCCCATAATGATTAACTGGTGGGGATTCAATGGGGTGGCCATAGCAACAGTGATATCGGAGTTTGTTTGCCTTGCATACGCGTTTGCTTATCATTACAAAAAGAAATGGTTCTCATTTGATTTTAAGGCAATGACATGGGAGGATGTAAAAACCATGGGCAGGCTATGTGTTCCGACTTCCATACAGTCTATTATGCCGGCATTAAGTTCCGCCGTTATGATTACATTTGTTAATCCCTTCGGACTGACAGCCCTTGCCGGATATGGAGTGGTAAGGAATCTTGAACTTATTATGTTTATGCCCACCAATGCCATGTCAATGGCTGTTACCTCTATAGTCGGTCAATGCAAGGGCGCAGGTCGTATAGACCGGGCCGGTGATTATTGTAAAAAAGCCATGCTTACCGGGGGAGTTCTGATTGGCTTGGTAAGCGCCCTTGTCATCTGCACAAGTCCCATGCTTAGCGGATGCTTCGGCCAGGGAGCAGAGGTTGGCGTTATAGTTGCAGAGTTCTTCCATATTGTCAGCATCGGATACGTATTATATATGCTTACAAGCTGTATTCAGGGATATATTACTGGAATTGGAAGACCGGAGAGGGCTATGCTGTTGCTTATTGCGTATTACATTATATTCAGGGTGCTGCCAGCTTTGATGCTAAAGCATATATTCGGACTGTCGGGAATATGGTTTGCTTTTCTTGTAAGCCACATTTTGGCGTGTGTATTGGCCTTTGTATTGCTGCAGATCAGTGATAAGATATTCTTGAAGCCGGTGAAAACACATGAAAAAACTATATTCCGGGGCATGACATGAATAGTATCACGGATGTGACAGAACGTTTCTTTCCTCCTTAATGGGTCTTTGTTACTTTCAATTTACCAATAGGTGATATCATATGAAAGGACGAAGAGAACATGAAGGAAAAAAGAAATCTGCTGGCAGGGGCAGGGTTGATCGGTGCTTTTGCCCTGTGGACTGTTTTGATCCGGTGGGTCGATGTACAGGCTGTGGGGCAGAATGGAACGAAGATTGGATTTGCTGATTTTAATGTATGGTTCCATCAGCTGACCGGCGTGCACATTACGCTTTACACGATCACGGACTGGCTGGGACTTGTACCTATATTTATATGCCTCTGCTTCGGAGTGCTGGGTCTGGTGCAGCTGATAAAGAGACGGAGCCTGCTAAGTGTTGATCCGGATATCCTGTTATTAGGTATCTATTATGTTCTGGTCATAGCCTGTTACCTGATCTTTGAGATGATTCCGATCAATTACAGGCCTGTCCTGATAGAGGGAAGGCTGGAGGCATCCTATCCGTCATCAACGACATTACTGGTACTGAGTGTGATGCCGACTTTGATGTTCCAGGCGAATAGGAGAGTTTCAAATGCTATGATCAGGAAAGCAGTTGCGGTGTTTGTGATTGCTTTTTCAGCATTTATGGTGATCGGAAGGCTGATCTCAGGGGTTCACTGGGCGACGGATATAATTGGATCCGTATTATTAAGTGCGGGGCTATATATGCTGTACCGGTCAGCCGTTTTGTACATGGATAAAGCGAAGAAAACCGACAGGAGTAAAGATGGAGTTCAATGAAAAACTACAGGAATTAAGGAAATCCAGATCACTGACTCAGGATGAACTGGCGGAGGCACTGTTTGTTTCAAGAACCGCAATCTCAAAATGGGAGCAGGGCCGGGGCTATCCAAGCCTTGATTCGCTTAAGGAAATATCGAAGTTCTTTTCGGTGTCGATTGATGATCTGATCTGCTCGGAAGAAATCATTTTCGCGGCGGCAGATGAGAAGAAAGAGTGCATGGATAAGTACATATCCCTGATCTGCAATACGCTGGACATCTTTCTGGTTTTGCTGCTGTTTTTGCCTGTATTCGGAAACGAAACAGATAGTCCGGCTTCGGTATCGCTGTTTGCAATCACGGGCGTAAGTGCATGGATCAAAATAGTGTTTACGGTTTTGGTTAGTATAACGATTCTGAATGGTATCTGTGGTGTTATTATCTGCCATTTTGAAAAGCCGGTCTGGAATCGTCATCGGCTTGTGACGGGAATGGTACTGGCCATAGTATGTGCGGCAGTATTCATTCTGACCAGACAGCCGTATGCAGGCATAATCAGTCTGGCCATTCTGGTCATGAAGGGATTTCTGATTGGAAAAGGAAAGGGTTTTTATGGAAAATAAGATGAATACAAACGAATATATTATACGATCAGAAAAGGAAGAAGATTATCACGCTGTTGAGAACCTTATAAGAGAATCATTCTGGAATGTTTACAGACCGGGGTGCTCCGAGCATTACGTGATACATGTGCTCAGAGATGATCCGGCATTCGTGAAGGAACTTGATTTTGTTATGGAGCAGGATGGTAAGCTGATCGGGCAGAATATGTTCATGAGGACAATCATCGAGGCGGATGACGGGAGGACGATACCGGTATTAACGATGGGACCGATCGGCATCACACCGGAGCTTAAGCGCAGGGGGTATGGAAAGGCTCTGCTGGATCACTCTTTGGAAAAGGCGGCAGGAGTGGGCTTCGGTGCTGTCCTTTTTGAAGGAAACATTGCCTTTTATGGCAAGAGTGGTTTTGACTATGCAAGTAAGTTTGGTATTCGGTATCATGACCTGCCGGAAGGTGCGGATTCTTCCTTCTTTCTCTGCAAGGAGCTGATTCCGGGATATCTGGATGATGTGACCGGGGTATATCAGACTCCGCAGGGGTATTATGTGAAGGATGAGGATGTGGATGAGTTTGATAAAGGTTTTCCTCCAAAGGAGAAGCTGAAGCTACCGGGACAGATATTCGGGTAAGTGTGAGGAATGGCAGGAGAAAATGACGAATCTGTTCTAAGAGGAGGCTTTTATATTGAATAAAGAACAATTACACAGTTACATTTCGGAGAGCACCGGGAATGAGAGCAATATATGCCAGATCTATGCCATCAAAGACAATGAGGTGGTACTTGATGATTGCTGGCATGGATTCAAGACTCCGGATGCGATGAATGTCAATTCCGTGACTAAAGGCGTTGTGGCATTACTTGCCGGAATTGCACTGGACAAGGGTTTTATCAAAAGCGTAGATCAAAAGGTAATGGATTTCTTTCCGGATTATACTGTGAAGCGCGGTGAGAAAACTATCTATGATGTTACGATCAGGCATCTGCTCACGATGACTGCACCTTACAAAGGCAAGTCTGAACCCTGGAAAAAAGTGTGTACTTCCAAGGACTTTACGCTTGCGATCCTTGATCAACTCGGAGGCCGGAACGGGATTACGGGTGAGTTCAGGTACGCAACCCTTGGTATCCAGATCTTAAACGGAATAATAGAGAGAGCAACCGGTGAGAAATGCATAGATTTTGCCAACCATAATCTGTTTGAACCGCTTGGACTTCCGAAGCGTATACCCCATGGCGACAGTTCCAAAGAAGATCAGTTTGATTTCTTTATGAATAAGAATCCCAGGAAATACGAGTGGTACACAGACCCACAGGGCTGTGTTACCGCCGGGTGGGGGTTATGCATGTCGGCAATGGACATGGCTGTGATCGGTGCGATGGTGCTGGGCGGTGGCTTGTATAACGGAAAAAGGATCATCTCAGAAGAATACCTTAAAGTCATGCTGGCTCCTTATCTTAAGCTTGGAGAGAAATTCGGATTCATGAACTATGGGTATTTATGGTACAAGCCATATGATGACAGAGAAGTATATGCTGCGATCGGAGACAGCGGAAATATTATCTATATAAACAAAGAACAAAATGTATCTGTCGGAATAACCGGCACATTTAAGGTAAGGATCTTTGATCGAGTGGAATTCATAGAGGAAAAGGTTCTTCCGGCTATGCTGTGACACAAAGGTTTAAGATCAGCGGCAGATATGCTGTTTGGACAGGACAGATCTTCGGATAAGCGTTAGAGATTATGGAGACTGCTGATGGGACTTTTTAGTCCGTCGGCGGTCTTTTCGGTTGGCGAAAAAGTATCAATGCTATAATAAACATGACATACAGCTGTCGTGTTATGCCTGGTATGATATATATCGACGGCTGTTGAAAGAAGTGAGGGGGTGTTACCCGGGAATGAAGATAGACAGGCTGATCGGGATACTGTCCGTGCTGCTGCAGGAAGAGAAAACCACAGCACCGGAACTTGCAGAACGCTTTGAAGTATCGAGAAGGACGATCAATCGTGACATAGAGGATCTGTTAAACGCATGTATTGAAGACAGCAGGGAAGAAGCGCAGAATGCACCGACTCCGATCACGAATTACGCTTTGTTCAATGACGGTGAATATATTACGAATGAACAGATGAATGATAAGAAGTTCCTGAAGCTTGTACCGTAAGGAAAAGAAAACTGATGAAAACCAGAAAAGAAGCATTAAAATACGGTCTTTCTTTACCGGATACATATCAGGATGCGCCGTTTCGGGATCCGAACTGGCAGCTGATCAGATACAGGGGAAACCGGAAGGCGTTTCTTTGGACATATGAAAGAGACGGCTATATCAATCTGAATGTGAAGGTTGATCCCGACAAAGCATTCTTTTGGCGTAAGATCCATAAGTCTGTTATTCCGGGGTATCACCAGAATAAGGAACACTGGAATACGATCATTCTGGACGGCAGCATTCCGGATGAAGACATCAGGCTTATGATCGCCGAGAGTTATGATCTGATAAGCGACAGCCCGGCAAAGAGGATATACGAAGCTGTAAAGCAAATACCTTACGGTCATGTTGCCACATATTCGCAGGTGGCGGAGATCGCAGGAGATAAGAAGATGGCCAGGGCTGTGGGAAATGCGCTTCACAGGAATCCGGACCCGGACAATATCCCATGCTATCGTGTTGTAAATGCCAAAGGAGAACTTGCCGGTGAATTTGCTTTCGGCGGCCCGGGAGCACAGGCAAAACTGCTGGAAGCCGAAGGGATCACGGCTGTGGATGGAAGGGTCGATCTCAGTATTTATCAGTGGAAAAACTGATCTCCGGCAGGAAGGACAGCGTTCATATGAGAAAAGAATTGGTGGCTGCATTCAGCGGCTTTCCGGATCATCATTTTCCGGAAGATATCACAAAACGGCTCAGAGAAGAACTGACTGAGCGCAGGAGCATCGTTTTTATCACTGCATGCCCGCTTGAATATGCGCAGAATGACAACGACTCAAATGGCATGCATGAAATGTTTGCCGAACAGGGCATTTCGTTTGAGAGGCACAGTGTGATCGATGAGCGCACGGAACCATCCGTGGCAAAAGAACTGGTTGAGAACGCCGACTGCATCTTTCTGATGGGCGGAGGAGCATGTGGGGATCAGCTTGACCTGATCAGGAAAAAGGACTGCTACGAGACTCTGCTTGACTGTCACGCAGCGATCCTGGGTGTGAGCGCGGGTTCAATGAACATGGCTCGAAATACGGTGGATTTCCTGGATTCAAAGGAGCCTTTTCCGGGGCTGGGATTTACAAATATCACCGTGAGCTGCCATCATGATCCTGAAGATGCGTGGCGCTACGAACAGACATTGAAGATGTCTGAGGACCGCGTTGTTTATGCCATGGAGGACATGAGCGCTTTCTTTATCAAAGGTGGGAAGATCGACGTCGCCGGAACGGTCTGGCGTGCCGAAAACGGAGATTTGCGCCTGATCACGGAAGATGATGTACGTGAGCTGGAACAGGATGAGTTCCGGAGGGTCTTCGACACGATCCCCGATCAGTTCGATAAATACAGACCCAGATACAGTGAAGAACTGTTTGTCTTTTTGAATGAACGGGCAGGCATCGGACCGGGAAAGAGCGTGCTGGAGATCGGCCCGGGAACAGGACAGGCAACGGAGCCGGTACTCCGGACCGGATGCGAATACCATGCCATCGAACTCGGTGAGCATCTGTACCGTAAAATGAAGGAAAAATACGGAAAATATCCCAATTTCAGCATAGTGAACGATGATTTTATCACACATGATTTCGGGGACATGAAGTTTGATATGATCTATTCGGCAGCCACGATCCAGTGGATCCCGGAGGAAATAGCATATACTAAGGTTTATGAACTCCTGAAGCCGGGCGGGACACTTGCGATGATGCTGACCAGATCCGAATACAAGTCTGATAATGAGCAGTTGTTTGAGAAGATACAGACACTCTATGACAGGTATTACAAACCGGAGATTCCGTATACACACGGAGGGTTCAACTATACTGCCGCGCCCGAATACGGTTATTCGAGTGTAGAGAAGTATGAGTTCAAAGGGCAGAGAGTGTTTAACGCTGACGAATATGTTGAATTCTCCGGAACGCACTGTGATCATATAGTGATTCCCGAACCCATCCGAAGCGAGTTCTTTGCTGCTCTTAAAAGTGCGGTACTTAAGGCCGGAAATCGTGTCGTCTTCAACGATACCTATGTTTTGTATCTTGCCGGGAAACCATCATGAAGATCCGAGAATTTCTCCGAGGATGACCTTAAGAGCCCGGTAGTCTGTAAGCAGATCCGGCATGTTTTTCGCGATCAGGGCGGTATCGCCTGTCTTGGCAGCCAGTTCAACAGCCTTTGCCTTTTCCGAAAGAGCACCTGCGCCGATAGCTGCGGATGTACTCTTTAATGAGTGCACGTTTATAGCCAGATTTTCGAGATCCCCGTCTTTGCAGTTATCCTCGATCTGCCCGGCTTTTGCATCAATAGACGATTCAAAGGTCTCCATGGCGAATAGGTAATCTTCGGCATCGCCGCAGTATTCGATCCCCTTAACGGGATCGATCTCGGGATGATCAAATATAACATCCGGAAGCTTTGAAATCTCATCGTCTTCGTCATCATCGTCATCATTGCCGTTATTCAGGATCACGGAGTCCTGTGGAAGATACTTGATCATCATTCGTTCCATCTCATCGATGTTTACCGGTTTTGTGAGATAATCGGTAAATCCTGCTCTCATCATCTTCTCTTTGTCCCCGGCTACGGCGCTGGCAGTAAGTGATATGATCGGTGTTTTCTCGTATTTCTCGGGATAATCCTTTTTGAGTATCTCCAGAGTCTCGATACCGTTCATCTGGGGCATTCTGTAATCAAGGAAGACCAGATCGTAGTGTTCGCTGCCGAACTTCTGAATGCACTCTGCTCCGCTGGTTGCAACGGCTATATGCATTCCGGTCCTTTTAAGCAGTCCGGAGACAACCTGCAGGTTCATCGGAGTGTCGTCTACGATAAGGAGGCTTAAGCCCGGAGCGGTAAAAAGCGAATGCTTGCTCCGGATATGATCCGGTTCGTTCAAATGCGGATCGGGAGTAAACTCACCCACCGGATTCCAGTCTGATACTTTCTGGGTCAGGACAAAAGAAAATCTTGATCCGTTTTCATACCTGCTTTCCACATTAAGCTCGCTGTCCATTATTGAAAGCAGTTGTCTGGTAATGGCCAGTCCGAGGCCGGTTCCTTCGATGGTTCGGGTCTTTTTTAGATCCAGCCTGTCAAAAGGTTCAAACAGGCGCTCCATGTCTTCCTGTCTGATGCCTATGCCGGTATCTGTAACGGAAACCTCATAGTTCACGGAGTCTTCAGACCGGTCTTTAAGCCTGATTTCGAAGTCTACGGATCCCTTCTCGGTATATTTAACGGCATTGGTCAGCAGGTTGGTGATGATCTGTTTTACCCTGATCTCGTCTCCGAGCAGATGGCAGGGTAGATCGGGATCCACTTTGAAGTTTAGTGCCAGACCTTTGGCCTCTGCACGAAACTGTACCAGATTATAGAGATCCATGATAAGAGATTTGAGTGAATACTCTTCATTCTCCAGAGTCATCTTTCCTGTCTCTATCTTGGAGAAATCAAGTATATCGCTGATTATTCCCAGCAGGCTGACGCCTGCTTTTCTTATGTTTTCGGAGTATTCAAGTATCGTTGAGCTGTCGGTCTCCCTCTGTATCATTTCGTTCATTCCGAGGATGGCTGTGATGGGAGTCCGTATCTCATGACTCATATTTGAGAGAAAAGCGCTCTTGGCATTGTTGGCCTGTTCTGCCTGCTCCAGCGCATAGGCGAGGTTCCTGGCTCTTTCCTTTTCCTCTTCGGCCAGCTTGTTCTCGGTGATATCTTCGATGAAAACGTAGTAAACTTCCCCGTAGCCAGGGAGAGTAGCGAAGTGCCCGTAGTCATCCACCCATCTGATGGAACCGTCCTTGCGGATGATGCGGTATACGACATAATCGATGTGCCGTCTGTTGGAGGGCAGGGATATCTGTTCGGCTATGGAATTCTGGATCTTCTCATAATCCTCGGGATGCACCATGCCCTTGAAGTTATTGCCTGTCAGTTCACGGAATTCATCCACGGTCTCACAACCGTAGATATCGCATGTGGACTGGTTGACATACAGGAGCTCCATGGTCTCGTCCGCCCGGTAGATAAAAAAACCTCCCGGCATCTGCTCTGCCAGCCATTCGGCTGCCGACATCCCTTCTTTGGAAGGAATGGTATACATTATATCATCGCTTATCAGTCGGTTTCTCTGCATCTTTTTACCTCTCGGTGCGTTGCTCTTCTGATTTTTTAGTATAGCATATAACTGTTCATGATCATCATATGGATGTGTGACGGTTGAGCAAAGCATGGATATAAAGGTTATCTGTCCCAACTGCGGGGCCGAAATAGAAAAAGACAGCACAAGATGTCCATATTGCGGCTATATCAACGTAGAAGGTGCCGAGAAGAAGTTCCTAAGCGACCTCGATGAGATCGACAGGAATATCAAAGAGACGAAGAAGGAGCCTGTAAAAGCACTGGCGAAGGGCTTCACCGGCGGAACGAAGACGATACTTATCACGGTCACGGTTCTTTTGATAATAGCCATCCTGATAGTGGTGGAACTGTTCAGGGAGACAAGGGATGAGCCTAAGCTCTTTATGTCCGCAGATGAGCAGGCCTACGCTTCGGCATATGTAGAACAGACAGGTGAGCCGAGTGAGGAATAAGAAGGAAAGAAAGCCTAAAGATCCTGTGATTATAGCACTGGATGTGACAATTGTCATACTCATGATCGCGATGCTCTTTGTGGGGGAAAAGGCCGTAATATATAAGCTCGTGGTGGACAGTAACGCTTCTTTTGCTCAGGATGCGTCCATGATGTCCTTTGAACTGCAGCGCGGAGATCATGCCGCTCTGATTCAGGATAAATATATGAATGAGTTTAACGGTAATACGAAGCCCGTCGCTTATAATTCTTTGGCGGATTATGTGGAAGCATCTTTTCTGTATAAGATATACGATACCAAAGGGTATACGGACAGAGCGAATAAGCAGAAGGATGCATGTGATGAGGCCCGCGCAAACATGAGCGAGCTCGGGGTCTTCGCCGATAAGATCGACAGAATGTTTGCCAAATGACCCCCGGGGACGGAGTCAGAGACTATGAGAAAAGGCGATAGAATACTTGCTGTAGAGCCCTCCGAAGAATCACCTGGCGCTGAGGAAGTCGGTTGAGTGGCGTGCGAGGATGATGAGCATGTGCAGATTCAGCGATTGCATGCACGAGACCGAGCCCGGATGTGCAATCAAAGCGGCTATTGCCGGCGGCGAACTTTCAGCTGAGAGATACGAACTGTATAAGAATCTGGGCAAAGAGAATACACGCAATTACGCTCTGAAAAAGCAGGTTTCCAAGTGGCCAAAAGCCTATAAAAAGAACAGCAAGAGGAGTATGTGGGATTAGCATTAATAACGGAAGGAGCAAACGGATGACTAAAGATTTGAATTATACATATGTGACTTTAAAAGAAAGGCCGGAATTGAAGGATTCTGCGGCTGACTGGTTCCACGATAAGTGGGGCGTGCCCAGAGAGGCATATTATGAATGCATGACGGACTATCTTGATGACAATACGGAGAACGGATGGTATCTGTGTCTGCTCGGGAACACGATAGTCGGAGGTCTCGGGGTGATAGATAATGATTTCCATGACAGAAAAGACCTTAGCCCCAACGTATGCGCGGTATATACGGAAGAGGATCACAGGAAGAAAGGGATTGCCGGCAGACTGCTTGATCTGGCAGTCGATGACATGAAGAAAAAAGGAATATCGCCGATATATCTTGTGACAGATCATAACGGATTTTATGAGAGGTACGGCTGGGAGTTCTTCTGCATGGTACAGGGCGACGATGAGCCCGGGCAGACGAGATTGTATATCCACAGATAAAAGCGGTATAATGGGAATGTTATCTGAAAAAAACTGAAAAAGCCGATAGAATAGATATATATACTCTATGAACAGGAGATGGTTTGATGCAGATATATTCAAAGAAAACAGGTATCTTAGCTGCCGGACTGGCGGCGGTACTTGTTTTTTCTTCATGTGCCGGTAGAGGCCCTGTGCAGGGACAGGCGGACAGCGCCTCCTCGAAAGAAACGGAAGTTACGGCTTCGGGTACGTCAGCCGGCAGTGATACCGGCCCGGTTTCGTCGGGAACCGTACACAGTGCGGTGGATTTCGAACACGAACTGGATGAGTACGAGCCGCACAAAGATCATTACAATTTCTACTTCACTTATAAGACCGTTCACCCCTGGTGGGATGCTGTGGCTCTGGGGATGGAAGAAGCCCAGAGACAGTTTCTTGATAAGGGAATAACGATCACATACGAATATATGGCTCCCGAAGGAGTTTCCGCTGAGGATCAGACGGAGCGTCTCCTTGCGGCGGCGCAGAAAGACTACGATGTCATCGGCGTTGATGTGGCAGATGAGGAAGTGATTTCTCCGGTTCTGGATGAGCTGATCGATGAGGGAACCAAAGTCATGACCTTCTCCAGCTCTGATGCATCCGAGGACTGCAAAAGGATCGCTTACGTGGGTAATACTCATAACTATCAGGACGGTGCGGATCTGACGGAGGCCCTGTGCCAAAAACTCGATTACAAAGGTCAAGTGGCGATCCTGGTGGGAAGTGTCGGTGCGCCATGCCATGAAGACCGTGCAAGAGGGGCCGCGGATACCATCGCCAAATATGACGGAATGGAGATCGTGGCTGTCGAATATGATATGGATTCCGTTGATCTGGCTTATGATCTGACACTGAAGATACTGGAGGATAATCCGGATCTGGATGGGATCGTCTGCTGTAACATGAGTAATCCCGTAGGTGCCGCGAGGGCCATCACGGAAAAGAAGAGCGACGCGGTCATCGTAGGCATGGATCATGACGAAGAAGCACTCAGATATTTACATGACGGGGGAATATATTGTCTCGGTGTGCAGGATTGTTATTCGATAGGCTTTGACACCATACAGGTTGCGGTCAAGATCGCGGACGGCAACGTGCCCGGTGCCCTCTTCCCCGAGAAAACAGATGAGATAACGACGGTGATCTATCAGGAGGACGCAGCTCTGATGCTTGAACTGCTGTATGGTGATATCTTATGAGGCGGAAGAAACAGATAACGAATAAAACGATCGTCATGACAGCCGTCATAGGCAGCCTGATCGTTATGGGAACGATGATAGCCAATATGCTGTGGACATCCAGACAGACCGCCGTGGCCACGAGTGAGGCGGTTGGATCCGTCAGTACGTTTTATCTTGAGGCGATGGCTGACAGACGGGCCAAGACCATTACGAACCTGATCAACAATAATTTTGACCATATGCAGAAAGCGGTCGATTTTATCGCCGGTGAAGATATCGGATCTCAGGAGGAACTTCGGGATTGCCTTGGAGAGATCAAGTCCCTGCTGGGTCTTAACCGCTTCGCCCTGGTCGATGAAGATAATATCGTGTATACGCAGTATACAACGTATACGGGCAGAAGCAGACATTCATTCCTGGCGGATGAATCGCTGAATGCGCGGATCATTACCACCGTATCTCTTTACGGATCTTCCAAACAGCTGTGTCTCGCTATACCCACTCCGGATCTGGTGGTCATGGGAAAGCATTTTAAGGCATGCTTTGTCCAGGTGGATATCAGAGAGATCGTTGAACTGCTGGCATTTGATGATCAGGGGAGAACACATTTTGCGTTATATGCTCAAAACGGAGGAAACCTGTCCGGTACCAGACTCGGACCGGTTATTAAAGAGTATAATCTGTTTGATTCATTAAAGGGTATTGTTTCCGAAGAAGTCTGGAAAGAGAATTACGCGAATTTCGAATACGGGAAAGGCGGGAACATAACTTTTGAACTTGATGGTGCCGAAGAAAGCCTGTGCTATGTTCCGATCCGGGATACAGGCTGGGAAATGGCAGTCCTTATCCGTGACAGCGTCATTCAGGATCAGATCCGCAGCGTAAGTGAGAAAAGTCTTAAAACCACCAGGATACAGATCATCTTTACCCTTGTGACAGTCCTGATACTTGCGGCGATCCTGCTGCATCAGCTGGGTACTCTTTCGCGTGAGAAACTTGAGGAGGAAAAGGAAACCAGCAGATCGTTCCGTGATATGGCGAATACGGATTCGATGACCGGCGTCAGGAACAAACATGCATATACGGAAAAAGAAACGAATATCAATGAACAGATAAAAGCGGGAGAACTTAAGGAACTGGCAGTCGTTATCGGCGATATAAACGGGCTTAAAGCTGTCAATGATACCCTGGGTCATGCCGCCGGCGATCAGCTGATAAAAGATGCATGTAATCTGGTCTGTGAGTATTTCAAGCACGGAGCGGTCTACAGGATAGGCGGCGATGAATTCGTTGTGCTCCTTGAGGGGACAGGTTACGATTCGATGCTCGAGACGGTAGGCGCATTTAACCGGAAGGTTGAGGAGAACATAAAAGAGGGCGCTGTGGTCGTTTCGATAGGATATTCATCCTTAAAGCCGGATGACCATGAACTCAGTGATGTCTTTGGAAGAGCCGATCAGATGATGTATGAACGTAAGAAAGAACTGAAGGCTATGGGGGCACAGACCAGGTGAGTATCGCCTCTCCTATGTCCGGACGACGGTTCACCACGTTCATATGTCGGTATGCTCGTGGATATCACGGACAGGAAAGCAGCGGAATATGAAGG
The DNA here is from genome assembly GCA_905234595.1 of uncultured Lachnospiraceae bacterium. GTDB lineage: Bacteria > Bacillota > Clostridia > Lachnospirales > Lachnospiraceae > XBB2008. The sequence goes on from CAJOID010000038.1 coordinate 15,526, forward strand.
TGGATATCCGTAAGATCGAAACCGGTGATGATGAAGTCATCGTCAGATATAAAGAGGAGACCGGGAGGATCCGGAAGATCCTTGACGTCCTGAGAGACGGCGGTGAGAAACTGTACGGCAAAAAGGAAAGTGATGTCGTATCCGTTATCCCCGGGGATATTCTCTACATCGAATCCGTGGATGATAAGATATTTGCATATACATGCGATGACGTTATAAGACTGGAAGGGACGCTCGCCGGGATCATACAGAAGCTGGGAGATGAGCGTTTCTTCAGATGCAGCAAATCCATGATCATCAATATCGATAAAGTCGACAGTCTCCACAGTCTGTCATCCAACAGGATCGATGCCACGATGGAGGGCGGCGAGCATATCATGATATCCAGGACATATGCGTCCGAATTCCGCAGGATCCTGAGGGGGTATTCGCGTGAAAGATAATGGGAAAGTATCACTCTGGGAGAGGTATCTGACAAAGGAGATCAGCATAGAGTTCAAGGCATGCCTGTATTTCTTCGCACTCCTCTTTTATTACTGCATGTACCGCCTGCTGACCGGCTCTGCGGATGCCGTTATCGTGCATATGGCGGAAATGATCCTGGCCTGCTATATCATCGGATACATACAGGTGTATGTGCTGTGGAACTTCGATGAGGCTGACAGCGTGGGAGGCCGTGAGATAGCGGGCGTGGCGATATGCTCTCTGGTCTATGGCCTGCTGTCCTATATCTTCAGGTGGTTTGACCGGAGCATCCCGGTGACGCTCGGGCTGATCGCATACCTGGTACTGACATATATCTGCGTCATATTGATATACCGTATCAAGAGGCGGATCGATGATAAGAAACTGAATGAAGAACTTGCACTTTTCAAGACGGAACACAGACAGGTGCAGGATACCGACAGATAAGTGCAACTTGCGGGAACAGCTATTGTTCCCGCATTTTTTATGCCCTATTATGGCCGTACAGAGATCCGTTAAAGTCGATCCGCGGAGAAAAACATGGAAAGTGTTATCAGGATTCAAAACCTGACCAAGAATTACGGCAAAAAACGCGGCGTGGCTGATGTATCCTTCGATGTGCATGAGGGCGAGATATTCGGATTCATCGGCCCCAACGGTGCCGGTAAGTCCACAACGATCAGATCCATGCTCGGACTTATCAGATATGACTCGGGCTCCATAGAGATACTCGGAATGGATGCTGTCAGGGATCATGAGAAGATCCTTAAGGATATCGGGTATATGCCGTCGGAAGCATTGTTCTATCCGGCGATGAAGGTCTCCGATGTGATCAGATATGCTGCAGATGTAAGACGTGCGGACTGTACCGAAGAAGCGGGTAAACTGTGTGAGAGACTTGAAGTTGATACATCCAAAAGAATCAGGGAACTGTCTTTGGGGAACCGCAAGAAAGTTTCGATCGTATGCGCAATGCAGCATAAACCGCGTCTCTTTATATTCGATGAACCGACAGGCGGTCTCGATCCTCTGGTCCAGAACACCTTCTTCGAACTGATCAGGGAGTATGTACACGACGGCGCCACATGTATGCTGTCGACGCACATTTTGCCGGAAGTGAGGAATCACTGTGACAGGGCGGCGATAATGAGAGAGGGACATCTGATAATGACGGATACCGTGGAGAATCTGATCCGGACGTCAGCCAAATGTGTCAGAGTCGAGTCGGACGGTGAGGCCGTGGAATACATGTTTGAGGGAGATATCAATGATCTGATAAGTGAACTCTCCGGGCGGCGCATTGATAATGTGACCATAGAAGATCCGTCACTTGAGGATATATTCATGCATTTCTATGACGGTGGAAAGGAGCGCGTATGACTGCGATCATCAAACAGGAACTGAAACTGAATCTGAAGAGCATGCTCATCTGGGCCCTGACGGTAGGCGGCCTGGGGTTCATATGCATCATGATGTACACGAGCATGGAAGGCGAGGTCATGGAGATGGCAGATTCTTTCTCCGAGATGGGAGCATTCTCCGATGCTTTCGGAATGAGTACACTCAGCATCGCTACCATAGCCGGATTCTTTGCTACCGAAGTCGGAACGGTTCACGGGCTGGGCAGTGCAATGTTTGCGGCTTTCTTTGCTTCATCCATGCTCTCCAAGGAAGAAGACGGACATACGGGTGAGTTCCTCTTTGCACTGCCTGTTTCGAGAGGCAAAGTCATCACAGCCAAGGGCCTCACCATTCTGGTTCATCTGGCAGCCTTTACACTGATCTGCGGAGCATTCTATGCTGCGGGCTTTGTTGCACTCGGTGAGGAGATACCGTCCGAAGAACTGATACGCTTCCTGGCGAGCATGCTGCTCATGAATGTGGAAGTTGCATCGCTGGCATATCTGATCTCGGCAACTTCAGGCAAGACGCGTATGGGGCTGGCACTCGGAGTATCACTTATCATATACACCTATGACATAATGGGCAGAGTCATACCTTCCATGAAGGATTATCTCTTCCTTGGGCCTTTCTCGTATGTAAATGCATCGGAGATATTCGCACACATGGATGCACCCAAATACAGTTTCACGGTCGCTGTGGCAGCAATCATCCTGGCTACAGCTGTGACATATGTCACATATACCCGGAAGGATCTGGCCTGCTGATCCGGCGTCTGTATTGGCTCTTTATATGATCCGTAAAAATGCTATAATCAAAAGCAGTTCGTGTTACCCGCATGAACTGCTTTTTTGATCTGACGGAGGGGAAGCCATGACCGTATATGACAGACTCGTCGAAGTAAAAGATGATGCGTATAAAGAGTTCCAGGCAAAACTGGTTCCGAACATATCCGCGGACACCATACTCGGTGTCAGGACTCCTCAGATGAGGCAGATAGCCAAGGAGGTCTTCGCCGGAGAGGAGCGGGATACTTTTCTTGGTGATCTTCCGCATAAGTATTATGAGGAAAATCTGGTGCATTTCTTCGTGATCGCAATGATACGCGATTTCGATGAGTGCGTGCGCGAAGTGGAGCACTTTCTTCCTTACGTGAACTGCTGGCCGGTATCGGATCAGTCATCGCCGAAGGCGTTTAAAAAGAACCATGAGAAACTGCTTCCGTACATTCGCAGGTGGATCGCATCCGATCATGTCTATACTGCCAGATTCGGCATACGGATGCTGATGAATGAATTCCTCGGGGATGATTTTGACGATGAATATCCCGGACTGGTTGCGTCCAGAAGCGGGCCTGATGAGGATTATTACATCAACATGATGGTTGCATGGTACTTCGCAACAGCCCTGGCCAAGAGATATGACGGGACGGTCGTATACTTCGAAGAACACAGGCTGGATGAGTGGGTGCACAGGAAGTCCATACAGAAAGCGGTCGAGAGTTACAGAGTGACAGATGAACACAAGGAATATCTGAAGAGCCTGAGATAGAATATGATATGATATTGAGAACGGAGGGCAAAAACATGAATCAGGTTACACTCAAAGTTGAAGGAATGATGTGCGGCAAATGCGAAGCACATGTAAATGAAGCGGTCGAAAAGGCTGTACCCGGGGCGAAGAAGATCCGTTCCTCGCATGAAACGGGCGAGACCAGCTTCAGGACAGATGCGGAGATTGACAACGATGCGCTCGTGGCAGCTGTCGGAGAGGCCGGATATACGGTCACGGACGTCACCGTCACAGCCGTTGAGAAAAAGGGATTATTCGGGCATTGAGGATAACGATATGGATGCATATAAAGAAGAATTCATAAGATTTATGGTGGAGTCGGACGTACTCAGGTTCGGCGATTTCACATTAAAGAGCGGGCGGAGATCACCGTTTTTCATGAATGCCGGTGCATATGTGACGGGGTCGCAGCTCAAAAGGCTGGGAGAGTATTATGCACGCGCGATCCATGAGACATACGGTGATGATTTCGATGTACTGTTCGGCCCCGCATATAAGGGCATACCGATCAGCGTGGTGACTGCTGTTGCATACAGTGAACTGTACGGCCGCGAGATCAGATACTGCTCCGACCGCAAGGAAGTCAAGGATCACGGTGCCGACAAGGGCGGGCTGCTCGGGTCTCCGCTGAAAGACGGTGACCGCGTGATCATGATCGAGGACGTGACGACTTCCGGCAAGTCAATGGAAGAGACCGTGCCTAAGGTACGTGCTGCGGCCGATGTGACCATAGTGGGCCTGATGGTCAGCCTGGACAGGGGAGAACGGGGGCTTGAATCCGGCAGAAGCGCTCTGGCAGAAGTATCGGAGAGATACGGATTCCCCGCACATGCTATAGTGTCCATGGCGGAAGTTACCGAGGCTCTGTATAACAGGGAAGTGGCCGGCAGAGTTCTCATAGATGATGATATGAAGGCGTCCATAGACGCATATTACAGAGAGTATGGCGCAAAAGAATAGGATAATATTCAGCAGTCACGATCAGTCTGACAAGGGGATCATGGCACTGATCCTGGGTGTGATCAGTGCGTTATCGCTTGCTTATGCGTCCGTCGTGAGCTATATACATCAGGGCGAGGTGCCGGATAAGTTCGGCGGCGCCCTGTTTGTTACGTTTGTTTTTGCGGTGGCGGGACTTATCCTTGGCGGAGTGGCCCGCAATGAGGCCGATAAACTCAGGACGGTACCGACCGTCGCGATCGCTTTAAACGGCCTGGTGATACTGGCACTTGGCTTCTTTTTGTGGATAGGGCTTAACTGATGGATGAGATGAGATATTTCGGGGAAACGGAAGACTATGCCGCGCTTCTGCGCGATGTATGGGGGATGCTGGATCATATCGATGATCTGGATACGCCCGAACTTGCCTGTATCAATGCGAAACTGTATGAGCAGATCCTCCCGGTGAATTATCTGTCGAGTTATGTAAACCCCAGAGTGGTGGTTACTTCATTCGGGCCGGAAACAGGCAGACTGCTCGGTGCTGTGGCAGCCGAACTTCGAGCTGCTGTTCCGGCGCTGTATGAGCGGAATGAGGATGAATTGAATATCCGCCTTAAGCTTCTCTCGGATGTCCGCGCATCCTATGACGAAAAGGGCGGATTCGACAGTGAAGATATCCGCAGCATCTTATATTCATACTATTGTGATAACCGCCTTGAAGCCTCCCGCAGGAAACTCAGGTCGCAGCTGATTCCCGGCTGTGCCCCCATCTGCCCGGATCTGGCTTCGGAGAGTCTGAACAGGCGTGCCGATGATATCATACGCATGATGTATACCTGCGGAGAATATGTCACGGACAGTGAGGTTGCCATGGTACGTAAACTGTGTGCCATGCCGGATGACAGGCTCGTGGAGATGACTGAGACCTTCACGGACGGATTCATCAAAGGATTTGAGGTCACGGGACGTGACCTGTCCATTAAGGATACGGTGGAACTCAGGTTTAACATAGGTTTCCTGCCGATGATGATCATTGCCTCACGCATCTTTAAGAAAAACGGTCTCAGATGTTCCATGATGCGCGGCGGTTACAGTATATTTACCGGACGCAGTGTTGATAAGAACGGATTCTTCGGGGCTAATCCGAATCCCCAGTTTGACCTGGATCATAAGAATGACTTAAGCCTGATACTGGATGAAGAACTGAATACCAGACGACTGGATACTCTCAGAGAAGCATTTGAAGAACTGAAGGACGCCGCAAAGGTCATGGCCGGTCCCGCGTGCGTGGATATATTCGGGGAGCCCGAATTTACACCGGAGACCAAGCCGGAAGCCGCCGATTATGATGAACAGGGCCGGAAACTCGTGACGGACTATACCGCGCGTGCCGGTGCCATAGTGAATGAATATATCCCCGGTGATGAGAGGAGTTTCACCATCATCGCTTATCCCATGCCTTCCATAGGAGCGGACTTCGAAGAGATATTTGACGCAACGGTCAGGATCAATACTCTGGACTATGTGCTTTACCGCGATATACAGCAGCGTATCATAGATGTCCTCGATACGGCCGAGTATGTACAGGTCAGAGGCCGGGGGGAGAACAGAACAGACCTGAGAGTACACCTGACGGATCTGACCGATCCCGCACATCAGACCAAGTTTGAGAACTGTGTGGCCGATGTAAACATTCCGGTGGGTGAAGTGTTCACATCCCCTGTACTCATGGGGACGGAAGGCCTGCTGCATGTCACCCGTGTATTCCTTGAGGGTATTGAGTATCATGATCTCGAGATACGTGTGCGGGACGGTATGATATCCGGTTGAGGGTGATAAGCTCATCATGGACAATATCCTCTATCATCATGAAACCCTTCCCATGGGCGAGTGTGCGATAGGAACCAATACGACCGCATATGTACTGGCGCGTAAGTATGAGATCGAGTCGAAGCTGCCGATACTGATCGCAGAGAAGACCGGACCGCATTTTGCTTTCGGAGATACATGCTACAGCCACTCGGAGGATCTGGCAGTCTATAATCCCGACGGCAAGGAGATCATCGCACGCGATAACGAATGCTCCGCCTTACGTAAAACCGATCCGGCCCGCGCATATTTCAACTGTCATACGGACATCACTCTGCCTTATGATGAACTGGGGGAACTGTCCGCCGTCCATCCGGACGGAAGCACCACTCCCGTTATATCCGGAGGAAGATTCGTGTTGCCGGGATGCGAGGATTTGAACCTCCCGTTTGACGAGTAAAACCGTACCTGATTTTGATCAACTTTATCTCAGAAATACTGTTATGAAAACACATTTTATGGTAAAATAACCAAGAATGTGTTCTAGTATTAGTGTTTAGGAGATTTAATCATGCCTCAGGTATCTATAGTTATGGGATCCGATTCCGATATGAGCGTTATGAGCAAGGCTGCCGAGATGCTCGATCGGTTCGGTATCACCTACGAGATGAAGATCATATCGGCTCATCGTGAGCCCGATATTTTTTTTGAGTATGCACGCAGTGCCGAAGAAAGAGGTATACGTGTCATCATAGCCGGCGCCGGTATGGCAGCTCATCTGCCCGGTATGTGCGCCGCACTGTTTCCGATGCCCGTCATCGGGGTTCCCATGCACACCACTTCTCTGGGCGGCAGAGACTCCCTGTATTCCATAGTGCAGATGCCGAGCGGTATCCCGGTCGCCACGGTCGCCATAGGCGGCGGTGCCAACGCGGGCATTCTGGCTGCGAAGATACTGGCTGTATCCGATCCGGAACTTCTGGCTAAGCTCAAGGCTTATTCCGAAGAGATGAAGTCCGGAGTGGAAGCGAAGGATGCCAGACTGCAGGAAGTCGGATATAAGAACTATTGATCTTTCGGTTGGATCTTTATTCTGGAAAGGAAAACACATGGATTACAAAAGCGCAGGTGTAGACATCGAAGCAGGATACCGCAGCGTAGAGCTTATAAAGAAGAGCGTCGCCGGGACGATGCGTCCGGAAGTTCTGGGCGGCCTCGGAGGATTTGCCGGAGCGTTTTCGCTTAAGCAGATCCGTCAGATGGAAGATCCGGTCCTTGTATCCGGTACAGACGGAGTGGGGACCAAGATCAAGGCTGCTTTTATCATGGATAAGCACGATACGGTCGGCATAGACTGTGTGGCCATGTGTGTGAACGATATAGCTTGTGCCGGAGGAGAGCCTCTTTTCTTTCTCGACTATATAGCCTGTGGCAAAAATTTCCCCGAGAAGATCGCACAGATCGTAGCCGGAGTGGCAGAGGGCTGCAAACAGTCCGAAGCGGCTCTGATAGGCGGTGAGACTGCCGAACACCCCGGACTGATGCCTGAGGACGAGTATGATCTGGCGGGCTTCGCGGTAGGAGTGGTGGACCGTAAGGATATGATCACCGGCGAGAACATACAGACAGGTGATACTCTGGTAGGTATCGCATCCAGCGGCATACATTCCAACGGTTTCTCCCTCATCCGCAAAGTATTCGAAATGACCGAGGAAAGCCTGAATACATACTATGATGAACTCGGAGCGAAACTCGGGGATGTGCTGCTTACCCCCACGAGGATATACGTGAAGGCGCTCAAGGCGCTCAGGGCCGGCGGCGTGGATATTAAGGGTGCCAGCCATATAACCGGCGGCGGTTTCTATGAGAACGTGCCCCGCATGCTTCCCGATGGAACACGTGCAAGTATCAGACTTGATTCATTTCCCCGTCTGCCCATATTTGACCTGATACAGAAAAAGGGCAATATCGCAGATGAGATGATGTATAACACATATAACTGCGGACTCGGTATGGTCCTCGCGGTGGATGCATCCGATGCGGAGCGTACCGTGAGCATCCTTAAAGAAGCCGGTGAGAAAGCCTACATCGTGGGCAGTGTGATCTCCGGAGAGAAGGGTGTGGATCTATGCTGAGGATCACGGTACTGGTATCCGGAGGCGGGACCAATCTCCAGGCTATCATAGATGCGATCGCGGCCGGTGACATACATAACGCTTCGATCGTACGCGTGATCAGTAACAACCCGAATGCGTATGCTCTGACACGTGCACAGAATGCCGGTATAGAAGCTGTATGCATCTCACCCAAGTCATTTCCCGACAGAGAGCAGTTCCATAAAGCTCTGCTGCAGGCTATAGATGAAGCAGACACCGACCTGGTGGTTCTGGCCGGATGCATGGTGGTTCTGCCCGCGGAACTCATCAGTTCATACCGCGGACGTATCATCAATATCCACCCCGCACTTATCCCGTCTTTTTGCGGCAAGGGATTCTACGGACTTCATGTCCATGAAGCGGTACTTGAGCGCGGAGTCAGGGTGACCGGAGCCACGGTCCATTTCGTGGATGAAGGAACCGATACCGGTCCGATCATATTACAGAAAGCTGTGGATGTGCATGATGATGATACTCCCGAGACGCTGCAGCGTCGTGTCATGGAAGAGGCGGAGTGGAAGATCATGCCTCAGGCGATAGATCTGATCGCGCAGGGACGCGTGAGGATCGAGGATGGAAGGACGAGGATAGATCAATGAACATTCTTGTAGTAGGAAGCGGCGGCAGAGAACACGCCATAGTCACACAGATAGCCAAAAGTCCCAGAGCGGATAAGATATATTGCGCACCCGGTAATGCGGGCATAGCCAAACTGGCTGAGTGCGTACCGATAGGAGCGATGGAATTCGATGCTCTCGTTGCTTTTGCCAAAGAGCATAATGTCGGGCTGACGGTAGTCGGCATGGATGACCCGCTCGTCGGCGGTATCGTGGATGTATTCGAGGCAGCAGGCCTGAGAGTATTCGGCCCCAATAAGGCAGCCGCTATCCTCGAGGGGTCCAAGGCTTTCTCCAAGGACCTGATGAAGAAATACAATATTCCGACCGCGGCATACGAGAATTTCACCGATCCCGGTGAAGCCATAGCATATCTGAAAACGACGCGTTTCCCCATAGTGCTCAAAGCCGACGGACTTGCGCTCGGCAAGGGTGTACTGATCTGCAATAACCTGCAGGAAGCTGTGGAGGGCGTTAAGACCATCATGCAGGACAAAAAGTTCGGCAATGCCGGAAATGCGATGGTGGTTGAGGAGTTCCTGACCGGACGCGAGGTATCGGTATTGTCGTTCGTGGACGGTAAGACCATACGCATCATGGATTCCGCCCAGGATCACAAGAGAGCATATGACGGAGATGAAGGCCCCAATACCGGCGGTATGGGTAACTTCTCCCCCAGCCCGTTCTATACGGATGAAGTAGACGAGTTCTGCCGTAAGTATATATATCAGGCTACCGTGGATGCAATGGCCGCAGAGCACAGACCGTTTAAGGGCGTTATCTTCTTCGGCCTCATGCTGACAGAGGACGGCCCCAGGGTTCTGGAATACAATGCCCGCTTCGGTGATCCCGAGGCACAGGTAGTACTTCCGAGGCTTAAGAATGACATCATAGATGTGTTCGAAGCATGCATAGACGGCCGCCTCGATGAGATTGAACTCGAGTTTGAATCTGACAAGGCTGCCGTATGCGTAGTACTTGCATCCGACGGATATCCCGTGTCATACGAAAAGGGATTCCCAATCACCGGACTTGAAGCATTCGAAGGCAAAGATGACTATTACTGTTTCCATGCCGGTACGGCATTTAAGGACGGTCAGATCGTAACCAACGGAGGCCGCGTTCTGGGCATAACCGCCATAGGCCCCACGCTTAAGGAGGCCAGAGCCAGGGCTTACGAAGCGACCGGATGGGTAAAATTTGACAATAAATACATGCGTAAGGATATAGGCCACGCCATAGACGAGGTTTAAGATCATATAATCAATTGATATAGAATTCACACGGAGGAGTATTTATCATGAAAAAACAGCGAATAACTGTTATCACGGCGAAACTTCTGGCAGCGGTAATGATGGCTGCCGTGGTATTCGGTTCGGTATCCCTGGAAGCGAGAGCCGAGACCACGGGAACCGTTACCGTAGATAATGCCAAGGTCAGAAGTGATGCATCCACCGATTCATCTACTGTAGGAACACTTGCAAACGGAACCTCGATCACCGTTAACGGTGAGAAGACGGATTCATCCGGTAATGTGTGGTATCAGGTTACACTGTCGGATGGCAAGACGGGTTATGTGCGTTCGGATCTGATGAGTGTTACGGAGAGCGCCGACGCTGCGGATACAGCCGCAGATGCAAATGCGGGAGCGGCCGAGGGTGATCTGGACAACATAATAACCCCTGTGGCAGGCGGCGTGGATGTC
>CAJOID010000039.1 GCA_905234595.1 uncultured Lachnospiraceae bacterium
CAGCCGCCAGACGACGGCTCTCCCTTCCCCTGGTGGGTGATCCTGGCGATCCTGCTGCTCATTTCGCTGCTGATCCTGCGTTATTTCCTGACCGAACCGCTGCGCCGGGCCCGGCGGCACCCGCAAAAGGCGGCGGGCATCCTTTTTGACGCCGTCTGCGCCCTGCTGGCCCGCCGGGGCCTGCGCCGCGCGCCTCAGGAGACCCTGCATCAGTTCGCCGCCCGATCCGATCTGGCGCTGATCCCCGCCCATCTTCCGGCCCTCACGCCCCTGGCGGATGCCTACGCCGCCCAGGTCTACGGCCGCCACGCCGCCGACAGCGCGCCCTTTGCCGACGCTTACCGCGCCCTCCGGGATCGCGCTTCCCGCCTGACCCGGCTGCGGCTGACGGTCAAACGGATGCTGGGGCTGAAATGAACAAAATAAAGAACAGCCTGAGAGGGGCTCAATCGCTTCTTTCAGGCTGTTTTTTCGATCCGATTAACCGTTATTCTGCGCTTCCACCAGGCGCACGCCGCAGTACTGCTCCCGCAGCTTGGGCTTTTCGATCTTGCCGGTGGGGTTGCGGGGCACCTTGGCAAAGATGATTTTCCGCGGGCGCTTATAGCGGGGCAGATCCAGGCAGAAGCGGTTCACTTCCTCCTCGGTCAAATCCATGCCCTCCTTCACCTGGATGATGGCGGCGGCGATTTCGCCCAGGCGCGGATCGGGCAGGCCGATAACGGCCACGTCGTGGATTTTGGGGTTGGCGGCCAGGAAATCCTCGATCTGGACGGGGTAGAGGTTTTCGCCGCCGGTGATGATCACGTCCTTCTTCCGGTCCACCAGGAAGATGAAGCCGTCCTCGTCCTGCTTGGCCATGTCGCCGGTGTGCAGCCAGCCGTCGATGATGGTTTCCGCGGTGGCCTTGGGATCGTGATAGTAGCAGCGCATGACGCCGGGGCCCCGGACGCACAGTTCGCCTACGTCACCCTTTTCCACGGGCTGATCCTTTTCGTCCACGATCTTGCATTTCCAGCCGAAGCCCGGCACGCCGATGGCGCCCACCTTGTGCACGTTTTCCATCCCCAGGTGCACGCAGCCCGGGCCGGTGGATTCGGAAAGGCCGTAGTTGGTGTCGTATTTATGATGGGGAAAGTATTGCAGCCAATGCCGGATCAGGGAAGGGGGCACGGGCTGGGCGCCGATGTGCATCAGCCGCCACTGGTCCAGCTGATAATCCTCCAGCTTCACGTCGCCCCGCTCGATAGCGGCCAGGATATCCTGGGCCCAGGGCACCAGCAGCCACACGATGGTGCACTTTTCCCAGCTCACCGCGTCCAGGATGGCCTTCGGTTTATTGCCCTTCAAAATCACCGCCCGGCTGCCGGTGTACAGCGAGCCGAACCAGTGCATTTTCGCGCCGGTGTGATACAGCGGCGGGATGCAGAGGAATACGTCCTCATGGGTGGTTTCGTGGTGGGTGGCCTCCATCCGGGCGGATTGGAGCAGGGCGGTGTGATCCAGCAATATGGCCTTGGGAAAGCCCGTGGTGCCGGAGGAATAGTAAATGGCGGCCTCGTCGGTGTCCTGCACCAGCACCTTGGGGGCGGCGGAGGAGCAGTTGGCCACCGCTTCGTTATAGCTTTCGGCGAAGGAGGGCCGGTTGTCCCCCACGAAGAACAGGCTCATTTCCCCGCTGATCTTGGGCACGATATCCTCCACCCGGCCGATAAATTCCGGGCCGAAGAACAGCACGTCCGCGTCCGCCAGGCGCAGGCAATAGTCGATTTCATCGGCGGTGTAGCGGAAATTCAGGGGCACCGCCACCGCGCCGGTTTTCAGCACGCCGAAATAGATGGGCAGCCATTCCAGGCAGTTCATCAGCAGGATGGCCACCTTTTGCCCCTTCTTAATGCCCCGGCTCAAAAGCAGATTGGCCACCCGGTTGGCCTTTTCGTCAAAGACGCTCCAGGTGATCTCCCGCCGGTAGGGGGCGGAGGCGGTGGGCTGGATCAGTTCATATTCACGCCAGGTGACCCGCGGCTCCTCCTGGATTTCGGGGTTCATCTCCACCAGGGCGATTTCATTGCCGTATAGCTTGCTGTTTCTCTCCAGCAGGTCGGTAATGGGCATGGGGAACGCATCCTTTCTTCCAGCGCCGTCAGGCGCTTTATCGCTTTTATTCGCTAAAGAATCATACTCTTTTTACACTCCTTTGTCAAGGGATGCACAAAATAAATGCAGGCAGGACGCCCTGCCCGCCATATTTACCGGTCCGCCCGGATGGGATATAATAGCAGGCCGAACCATTTTTCAAATTTATTTTGGGGACACACGAAATAAACGCCCCGCCGATCCGTCCAATAAGTGAAGGAGGTGAAAAGCGGATGCAGGGGATCAAGGCGCCTGATCCTGGCATGGATGAGCAATTCCGCGATCTGGTAGAGGATTATCAGGCCCCGCTTCTCAAAATGTGCTATCTGCAATTGCAGGATCGGGGATTGGCGGAGGATGCCGTTCAGGAAACGTTCATCAAGGCATACAGGACACTGCCCGCGTACCGGGGGGAGAGCAGCCGGAAAACCTGGCTGATACGCATCGCCATCAACACCTGCCGGGATATGCAAAGATCGGGCTGGTGGAAACACATAAACCGCCGCGTCACGCCGGAAATGCTGCCGGAACTGTCCCGCGGCATTTCCGAGGACGCCCTGACGGTGAACCTGGAAATTGCCCGCCTGCCCGGCAAAATGCGGGAAGTGGTGCTGCTGTATTACTATTCCAATATGCAAATCACCGAAATCGCCGAGGCGCTGGGCATCGTCCCCTCCTCGGTATCGGGACGGCTGAGACGGGCCAAGGAACGGCTGCGCGCCGCGCTGAAAGGAGCGTATTTCGATGAGTGACCAGAGAGACAGACGATTCGTACAGGCGTCCATCGACAGCGGCCTTTCTTCCCTGGGGGGCGATCCCCGGCTGGCGCAGCGGATCATGGGCCTTGAACGAAAGGAAAGAAACGTGAAAAAGAAATTATCGGCGGGCGTGATCCTGGTGATCGCGCTGATGCTGGCCACGACCAGCGTCGCTTTTGCGATGAGCAACGGGTTTGGGCTGCTGGACTTTTTCGGCGGCAGGAGGGGCCGCGTGGAAATCCCGGACGATGCGGCGCAGTATATTGAGCATGATCTGAAAACCGTGGAATGCGAACACGCGACGGTGGTTTTCAGAGAAGCGGTATATGACGGGAAAACCTGCCGCATGGTGTACGACGTGATTCCCAAGCAAAAGGATATGCTGCTTTTTGACTGCCCGATGGATGATTCCTGGTATGGCCTGACCCATTTGAACGCGGATCGGGACGCCATGCTGGCAGATGGCCGCACCGTGCTGGACGCTTATTACGAGGGCGGCTACGCCAGCGCGTGGGAAGTGGATATTGATTTGAATGACCCAACGGAACAGGAGGCGATCGATCAGTACGGCGGCTTAGGCGGCGTGCTGAATGAGGAAACCGGCGTTTATACCGGCACGCTGGAAATCCCCTTTGATGCCATCCGGGCGGAGCGTACCGTGGCCGTTTACGTGAGGCTGCTGCCGCTCACGGATGTTTCCGATGAATTTTCGTATGATTATGACCGGGCTGAAATCGCCGCAATGGAATATCATTTCAGGGCGGCGGTATCGGGAGAGTTGAGTACACGGTCGTAGTCGGCCGGCACTATCGACTCGGATTCTCTGAGCACTCCGAAGCGGCGTGCCCCGACCGGAGATATGTCGAACATGTCCCGGTGAGAATAGAAGTGGACCGGCAGTCCCTGATTGAAACGGTCCCACAGTATGCGGTCTGATATGCGTCCCGCCACCATCGAGTAGGGGGTATGAGCGTTCAGGGAGTTTTTCAGATAGAACACGTGCATACGCTCGCCCCGCGCATTATAGATCTCGGGATATGCATGAGACTCGTCTCCGAACACTGTGCCCGGGGATGAATGTCTGGTGACATAGCCGTATGGGAGCAGGTTTTTGATCGCTTCTTTCATATTTTTCACCTAAGCAGTTTTATTCCTGAACTTATCGCGGATCACGCTCCACACTTTAGAGCCGTATTCCCTGAGGATGGCGAAACTCTCCGTGCGCCATGATGTGATCAGGAAGATCGCGAGCGAGATGACTACGCTCAACACGCCCTTGACCAGGAAGGCGAGCAGGACGCTGCCTATATGCGCTCTGATGAGGCGGCCGAGCAGCATGGTGGCCGTCACGGATATGCCCAGCATCACGAAGCGTGACAGTGTCAGCAGATAGTATCCTGCGGGAGATTTCTGCAGGAAATATTTATGTACTACCACACACCTGCCCATGAAGATGAACAGATGTCCGGCGACCGTACCTATCATCACTCCGGTGATGCCCATCGTAAGGCCGAGGATGATGGACAGGATCACGTTGACGGCGGCTGCGGCTATCATATAGTTCCTGTCGGTCTCGAAGTGTCCGAGGGAGTTGCGGAAGTATGTCATCGGATTGCCGAGCAGTGCGATGAACAGGTTTAGGGACAGCGCGACCAGGAATCCGTAGGGGAGCAGCAGGCTTTCTTTCTTAAGCCATATGTCCAGGATGAACTCCTGCGATACGCACATCACGCCTGAGGCGGACACGAGTGCGAGCAGGAACCCTGCGAGATCGAGCGCCTTGAAAAAGGGAATCCCGCGGTCGCTGTCGCGGTCATATACGAGGTTGCCGATGCTGGCCTGTATCGATGAAAAAGCGGATATTATGAACTCCTGGAGTTTCGAGGATATCATACGGTAGTTGCTCACGATACCGTTCATGCCGACTCCGAGCATGGTCGTGATGATGATGTCGTCGGAGGCTCCGTATATGGTTCCCGCTATCTTGGTAGCCATCATGTTCTTTATCTCATGACCCAGGTTCAATGCCTTCATATCTTCGCGGGTGACACGGATACGGGTGATCTCGGGATAATCCCTGCGTGTGAGATACGAGATGATGAGGTTCGATAATATGTTGGATACGATCGATACTATCAGATAGGCAATGTAGTCACGCAGTTTGAGCAGGATGATCATGCGCACGATCACGCTCACTATGTTGATAGCGGTATCCACACTCGTGCATACATAGATGCGCTGGTGCGTGACGAAGAGTATCCTGCGGTAAGCCAGCAGATATGTGCACAGCGTGGCGGCCAGCTGGAGAAAATAGATCGTATATATGAACCGCCAGCTGTCGTGGATATCTGCGTTCATAAGTATGAGGGGCAGGAAGAAGCTCACGATGAGTCCCGCAGTGAGGACGAAGGCGGCCACTATCCTGTAGATGAGCTTGTAGATGCTCAGGAGCTTGCGTATCTGCAGGGTGTTCTCCGTGGCGATCTCGGCATACATATGATAGGTGATGATCGATGCTATGCCCATCTCCGAGAGATTGAGGTAACTGAATATGGACGCAAAGAGTCCGTCATACCCCAGATAATCCACGGTCAGCACGTCGAGGAATACTCTTCTTACCACGAAGTTGAGTATCACGATCAGCAGCGTGCATGCGTAGATATATATCATGTTTTTCATGGAATTTCTGATACGCATAATCTGAACGCGGGCCTGCGGACCCGTTTACCATAGTATAGCATATATGGTATAATTATTTGATTCATTTGGTTTTTTTGGGTGTAAGATATGATCCTGCTATATTACAATATTCTGTTCGTAATGTCCGTCATCCTGATGATGATCATGGCACTCAGGTGGCAGATCAGGATAGACGTGGATTTCGCGATCTTCTTTCTGCTCGTGCCCATAGACATACTGGGCTATGTGAAGCTTGCGATCGCAGAGGGAGTCGAGGCCGCCATACTGGCTAACCAGCTGATATATCTGGGCGGGTGCTTCCTGCAGCTCTTCGCTTTTCTCGTTGCATGCAACATATGTCATATCAGGCTGACTCCGGCCGTGAGGGCTGTTCTGTTCGGCATATCCCTCGCGATATACTTCTGTGTGCTCTCTATCGGACATTCGGGTCTGTTCTATTCGGATGTATCCCTGGAGAAAAGAAACGGCGTGAGCATACTCATCAAGGAGTACGGCCCCGCGCATAAGTATTTCTACCTCATGATAGTGATGTACATGGTCCTGACGATAGCCGTACTGATCTATGCATATTTCCGCAAAAAAGATGTCTCCATCCGCAATCTCTACTACCTCGCCGGAGTCATGGGCGTGACCGTGCTGGCTTTCTTCGGGGGAAGGGCTGTCATGCAGGATGTCGAACTGGCACCGGCAGGATACATACTGGCGGAGGTTCTGTTCCTGATCATAGCCCACAGGGTGAGGCTGTATAACATCACCGGAGATATAGCCGTCAACGTCCTTGAGGAAGGTGCTGACGGACTCATCTGCTTCGATATGGAGAAGAAACTTCTGATATCCAACAAGACGGCCCAGTACATGGTGCCCGCGCTGAAGGATGCGCGTCCCGATCATATGCTGAACGAGACTGTGGCTGAGTTCAGGCAGATCGGAGAATGCATCACCAGGTTCGAGACAGGCGATAATGTCGCGCCCAAGATCATCGAAATCGGTTCCAAATCGTTCCAGACCAGAGTTGAGTATATAAAGGACGGCAAGAAAAATGCAGGCTATTATATCGTGCTCAGGGATGTGACCGCGGAGAACCGTTATCTGGACAGTATCAATAAGTATAACGAGCAGATGCGTGAAGCTGCGGATGCCGCGATAGCCGCGGATAACGCGAAGTCCAGATTCCTGGCACAGATGTCTCACGAGATCAGGACTCCCATCAATGCGATCCTCGGCATGAACGAGATGATCATGCAGGAGTGCGAGGATGAGAACGTGCTCGACTATGCGGGTTCCATCGAGGCATCGGGCCATACGCTTCTGTATCTGATCAACAGCATACTCGATTTCTCCAAGATCGAAGACGGCCGCATGGAGATCATCCCCGCGGAGTACGACACCGTCGCATTCATAGAGAAGACCGTCAACTCCATGAAGACGCGCGCTGCGGATAAGGGACTCAAGTTCGAACTGCTCATAGACGATACCCTGCCGAGCAGGATGAACGGTGACGATATGCGTCTGACTCAGGTCATCACCAATCTGCTGAGCAATGCGGTGAAGTATACGGACAAGGGCCAGGTGACACTGTCCGTGAAGCGCAACCGCGGCATGGGCAAGGAGTCCGGCGACAATTCAAGCATATGGCTTCATGTGGAAGTCAGCGATACCGGTATAGGTATACGCAAGGAGGACTTAAACAGACTGTTTTACTCCTTTGAACGCCTGGATGAGTCGCGTAACCGCAATATCGAAGGCACGGGTCTGGGCATGGCCATCGTATACCGCATGCTCGACCTGATGGGCTCGCATATATATGTCAAGAGCGAATACGGCAAGGGATCGACTTTCTGGTTCGATATCAGACAGGATGTGGCCGATGCCAGACCGATAGGCAATTATAAGGAGCGCGCGGCGATCGATGACATGCGCGCCAAGAAGAACATCACGTTCTATGCACCCGATGCGAGGATACTCGTCGTGGATGATAACGCACTGAACCAGAAGGTTACGAGGAATTATCTCAAGCTGTGCGGGATAGTGCCCGACGAGGCGATGTCCGGAATGACGGCCATAGAGCTCATGCGCAAGAATACGTATGATGTGGTATTCCTCGATCATATGATGCCGGAGATGGACGGCATAGAGACGCTTCATGCGATACGTGAGGAGAATCTCGCACCGGAGAATACGATCATGGTAGTACTCACGGCGAATGCGATCGAAGGCTCGCGTGAAATGTATATAAACGAAGGATTCGACGACTATATATCCAAGCCTGTCGAACTGACAGCCATGGTGAGCAAACTGGAAGGATATCTGAATCATGGACGAAGAACTGCTCCTTGAAGAGAATAAAATGGGCACGATGCCCATCAATAAACTGCTGATAACAATGTCTGTACCGATGATGCTGTCAATGCTGGTACAGGCATTGTACAATGTGGTGGACTCGATATTTGTGGCGAGGATCGAAGAGGATGCCCTGACCGCCGTATCGATGGCCTTTCCCATGCAGATGGTCATGATGGCCATGGGGATAGGTATGGGCGTCGGCGTCAATGCGATGCTGAGCAAATCACTCGGAGCGGGTGACGGCGAGTCGGTCAACAAGGCCGCCACGAACGGTATCTTCCTGGCGATACTCAGCTATATCCTGTTCCTCATAGTCGGTCTCACTCTGATCCGTCCTTTCTATATGACGCAGACGGACAACACCAATATCATCGAGTACGGAGTGAAGTATCTCACCATATGCACGACCATGAGTTTCGGCGTGTACACGCAGATAATCTTTGAGAGACTCCTGCAGTCCACGGGACTCACTTTCTATAATATGATCACCCAGATGTGCGGAGCCGTGACGAATATCATCCTGGATCCCATACTCATCTTCGGGCTGCTCGGCGCACCGCGCATGGGCATCGCCGGTGCGGCGACGGCTACCGTGATCGGCCAGATCGTGGCAGGTACGCTCGCGCTCATCATCAATCAGAAGGTCAATAAGGAAGTCAGGATATCATTTAAGGGATTTAAGCCGGATCTTAAGGTGATAAAGAGGATCTACTCCGTGGGCCTGCCGTCCATCATCATGCAGTCGATCGGATCGGTGATGGTATACGGCATGAACAAGATACTCGGCGCTTTCTCATCCACGGCCGTAGCCGTATTCGGAGTATATTTCAAGCTCCAGAGCTTCATCTTCATGCCCGTGTTCGGATTAAATAACGGCATGATCCCGATCATAGCCTATAACTACGGAGCAAAGAACGGGCGCAGGATGATCAAAACGATGCGTCTGGCATGCATATATGCGGTCGCCGTCATGACAGCGGGATTATTGATATTCGAACTGCTGCCCGGACAGCTCTTCGCACTGTTCGATGCATCCGAGCATATGCTCGGCATGGGTATACCCGCGCTGCGCATCATAGCGATACATTTCCCGATCGCGGCGGTCTGCATAGTGCTGGGATCCATGTTCCAGAGTCTGGGGAACGGTGTATACAGCATGATCAATTCCATCCTGCGGCAGATAGTCGTGCTCCTGCCCGCAGCATACCTCCTGTCGAGGTCCGGAGATGTGAACAGGGTATGGTGGTCATTCCCGATAGCTGAGATCATGTCACTGCTGTGTACCCTGTATTTCCTCTGGAAGATCTACAGGGAGATCATATCTCAGGTGCCCGAAGGGACGGACTGAGCACTTATAGAGGTTATTACGGATGATTAGAGAGATCACTATAACGAATCTGGAAGAACTGGCGGCATTCATTACCGAGCAGGAATACCGTGAGGACCTGGACAGATACAGGAATTCATATCTGTACAGAGGCATGCCGAATTCGTCGTTCAAGATGGAAACGAGCCTGCACCGTAACTGCAAGCATCTGCAGAAAGAACTCGAGCCTGCCATACTGGAGAATTTCGCCAAGTATGCAGTCATAGGAGATCCGACCATAGCAGAATCCGTATGGAGACAGATGATACTGGGCCAGCACTACGGACTGCCCACGAGACTGCTCGACTGGACTCATTCGGCCCTGGTAGGGCTGCATTTCGCCACGGCGGAGGATAACATGGCTCTGATGGAAGAGCATGACTGCATGGTGTGGCGTATAGATATGAACGAGATGCACAGACTGCTCCCGAACAGATATCAGGAGATAGTCAACCGCAAGCAGTCGACTATTTTCTCGGTGGATATGCTTCTCGAGGCGGCCGATTCGCTCGCCGAATATGATTCGGACATGGGAGATAAGGCCATGGTCATCATCGAACCGCCGTCCATCAACCAGAGGATCGTGAACCAGTACTCGTTCTTTTCGCTGATCCCGATGCAGATGACGGATATCGAGAGATTCCTGGATGAGCGTACGGAAAACACCGTGAAGTACATCATCAAGGCTGACCTGCGGTGGCGTGTCAGGGATATGCTGGACCAGCTGAACATGAGTGAGAGGATCGTGTATCCCGGCCTCGACGGGCTCTCCAGATGGATAGCCAGACATTATTACGTTAAATAGGAACCGATCATGGGTGTGATAGAAGATCTGAAAGGCAAAAAGATCCTGATATGGGGATACGGACGCGAGGGACAGTCTACGAGACAGTTTCTTAAGCGCTGCTGCGAGCCTGCGAGCGTGGAAGTGTTCGAAGGCAAGCGTGAGGAGATAGATGAGGATAAGTATGATCTGATCATCAAGAGTCCGGGCATACGGATGGATGATGATTCTCCCAAGTATACTTCCCAGACGGAACTGTTCCTGGAGGAATACCGTGATCAGGTCATAGGCATCACCGGAACCAAGGGAAAAAGCACCACATCCTCCATGCTAAATCATGTTTTAACTCGTGTAAGAGAGGGTAAAACCATCCTTTTAGGAAACATCGGAGAGCCGTGCCTGAACTTCTTCGATGAGATAACGGATGATACGATAGTAGTATTTGAGATGTCCTGCCACCAGCTGGCACATGTGCACGTCTCCCCGCATATAGCAGTGTTCCTGAATCTCCATGAGGAGCACCTCGATTATTACGGGACGATGGACAGATACTTCGAGGCCAAGAAACACATTACCTCATATCAGCATAAGGGGGATATATTCCTGGCCGGAGAGGGCGTACCGGAGATAGAGACCGAGGCCGAAGTTATCCACATGCCCTATGACACGAGCGGAGACTACGATCTGCAGATCCTGGGCAAACATAACGTGTGTAATGCCAACTTCGTACTCAAGATAGTATGCGATGTACTCGGGTATGACAGGGATGAAGCGGTCAGATCGCTGGCCGATTTTAAAGGGCTGCCCCACAGACTGAGCTATATCGGTGAGAAGGACGGGGTGAAGTACTATGATGACTCCATCTCGACCATACCGGATGCCACCATACAGGCGCTCGAATCCGTGCCTGACGCATATACTGTGCTGATAGGCGGCATGGACAGAGGCATAGCGTATGATGTCCTCGTCGATTATATGAAGGCGCATCCGGAGTACAGATATATATGCTCGTACGATTCGGGCAGGCGCATATATGATGAGGTGAGCAGCCTGGACTACGTATATTATACGGATACGCTGGAGAATGCGGTCAGGATGGCCCGGGATATCACACCTGCGGGCAAGGCCTGCATCTTAAGCCCGGCATCCGCTTCATACGGGTATTTCAAGAACTTCGAACAGCGCGGAGAGATGTTCGGTGACTATGTATTCGGAAAGGACAGGCCGGATAAGGCATGAAGATCGTTATCCACAGGTATAACAGCATATGCGAGCCCGGCTATATCGACGCTTTCCGGGCGCTGGGCATGGAAGTGATCGAAGATGATCTGGAAATGACCGAGAAATCCATTCCTGCGGATGTCAGGATAGGCACCGTCGCTGAGATGATACTGACGCACAAGCCCATGTTTGTCTTCAGTATCAATTTTTTTCCTTATATATCAGACATATGCGAGCATCTGCACGTGATGTATGTATGCGTGAGCGTGGACTGCCCCGTGGCGGAGCTCATGTTTCCGGCCATACGTAACTCGTGCAACAGGGTGTTCCTCTTCGACAGGAGACAGTATGAGGAGGTGGCCGCCGAGAATCCGGGACATATCTACCATCTGCCCCTGGGAGTCAATCCTCTGATATCCGCACCGGATACTCATGAGATGCTCTACGATGTCTCGTTCATAGGATCCCTGTATAATGAGAAAAATCCTTACACGGATATAGCACCGGCCCTCCCCGATAAGGTGAGGGGCATGTGCGACGGATTGCTGGCCGCACAGGAACTTCTGCCGGGGCTTGATGTGCTCGAAGCCGTTATGGAAGATGGAAATACGGGCGCAGATATTAAATCCGAATTTAATAAATATCTGCCTTCAGCGCTCTCCGGTACAGAAGATACGGTATGCGATATGGCTGCCTTCTGGACCGTGAACGGGTGCCTGGGAGTCGAACTCACGGTGAGGGACAGACTGATGCTCCTGTCATCCCTGGCCGAGAGCATAAAGGACATGGGGACGGTTCATCTGTTCACCAGGAGTGATACGGGGATGCTTAAGTCACTCAGTCCATCGATGGTGTGTCACGGCGGAGTGAGCACGCTGACTGAGATGCCGGCTGTTTTTGCATCGAGCCGTATCAATATCAATACTACGATGAGACCCATACGCAGCGGCCTGCCGCAGCGTATCTGGGATGTACTGGGATGCGGAGGATTCCTGCTGACCAATGCTCAGGCCGAGATCCCGGAGTTTCTTGAGCCCGGCAGGCATCTGGCCGTATATGAGACAGTGGATGAAGCGTGCGAGCTGCTACGTTACTATCTGACGCATGAGGATGAGAGAACCCGGATCGCCGCAGAGGGTTATGCAGAGGTTACCGGGAGGCATACGATCCCTGCCAGAGTGGCGTCCATGATATCGATGATCATGGAGGACATGCCGGGATGACGGGAGAGACATACGGTATATGAAGATACTCTATCTGCTGTGGGAGTGCTGCGGCAACCCCGAAATGATACAGGCCATGCGCACGGCCGGACATGATGTGGTGGTACTTCAGACGTCTCAGGACGGGCTGCTTGGTCCCGGTATCGCGGACAGCATAAAGAAAGCGGCCGCCGAGAATGCCTGCGATATCGTGTACGGTTTCAATTACTTCCCTTATGTGGCCGAAGCGGCGAAAGCCTGCGGGATCGACTACTATGCATGGGTATACGACAACCCCTGTGTACAGTTGTATTCCTATACCGTCACATATCCGACCAATCATATATATGTATTTGATTCGGACACATATCTGAAATTCCATACCGAGGGGATAAACACGATCAGCTTCCTGCCGATGGCCGCTGATCCCGACAGGGTTGAGGCACTCTGCAGAGAGACCCGTCCGGGATACGGAGCGGACATCTCGTTCGTGGGTTCTCTCTATAATGAAAGACATGATTTCTATCACAGGATGGTCGATAAGGGACTTCCCGACCGGACCTACGGTTATATCAGAGGGATCATAGAGGCCCAGAAGGCCGTCTACGGCATGGATCTGTCGGAGCATCTGCTCACGGACGAGGTCCTTGAGGATATGCATGCGGCACTCCCGATGGAACCTTCCGCCGGCAGTGTCATCACCCGGAGAACGCTTTTTTCCCAATATGTGATAGACAGGCAGGTCACGGTAGAGGAGCGGCACAGGATGCTGACCGAACTCGGAGCCCGCTTCGGAGGACGGTATGAAGTGTCGCTGTATACACATGATGCGTCGGCTTCATTCCCCGGGGTGGCCAATCACGGCCCCGCCGACCAGTTCAATGAGACCCCGGTCATTTTTAACCGTTCCCGGATCAATCTGAACATAGCTCTCAGGAGCATAGTGAACGGGATACCGCTCAGATGCTTCGAGATAATGGGAGCCGGAGGATTCCTGCTGTCATCCTATGCAGGAGATCTTGCAGATATGTTCGTGCCCGGAGAAGAATTCGTGTATTACGAATCCGCCGAAGATATGCTCGCCAAATGCGCATATTATCTGGAACATGAGGATGAGCGTGCGGCGATCGCAGCAGCAGGCCTGGCCGGGATCAGGAAGTCGCACACATACTTACACCGTGTGCGCGAAATGCTGGGCTGACCGGCCGATTACTAAATGTAGGGATTTTTTTGTATATTTATTCTAAATGTTGTATTATAACTATGTATGATTAAAGATCACCAGAAGGCCTTCAACCACCTGCATCTGATACTGGATGCGGTAGTGGTTGCAATTTCATATTTACTGGCGTGGTATCTGAAGTTCGGAGCACCGTGGCAGAACGAGCCACCGGGACTCTCCATGCAGCAGTATATGATGGCACTGTGGTTCATAGTGCCCGGCTATGTACTGCTCTATTACCTCATGAACCTCTATACACCCAAGAGGGCCACGCTCAGGCGGTATGAACTGGTCAATATCTTTCAGGCCAATCTGTTCGGCATGATAGGTATCGTAGTAGTTCTGTATGTGATCAAGCAGATACATTTCTCGCGTTCCATGATCCTGATGTTCTTCGGGATCAATATGGTACTCACCACCATATTCAGAAGTGTACTGCGCAGCGTCCTGGAGTATTTCAGACGCAAAGGCTATAACGTCAAATACATCCTGATGGTGGGATATTCACGTGCCGGCGAGGAATATATCAACCGCGTCAGCAACAACCCTCAATGGGGTTACGTGATCAGAGGCATCCTTGATGACCATGTACCTGCGGGCACTCTGTACCGCGGAGTCAAGGTCATAGGCCGTATAGAGAATCTGGAGTTCATACTCCCGGAGAACAATCTGGACGAGATAGACATATCGCTGGCATTAAGCGATTACGACAAGCTCGAGAGCATCGTGTCGATGTGTGAGAAGTCCGGAGTCCATACCAAGTTCATCCCGGATTACAATTCCCTCTTTCCCACCAATCCATATACAGAGGATGTCCTGGGGTTGAGTGTGGTGAACATACGTAACGTGCCTCTGTCGGATCCTTTCAACAAGGCGGTCAAGAGGCTGATGGATCTGCTCGGGTCCATCGTGGCCATCATCCTGACTTCACCGATCATGCTCGTGACCGCGATAGCGATCAAGTTCACATCTCCCGGTCCGGTCATGTTCAGGCAGCAGAGGATAGGCCTGCACAACAAGCCTTTTGAGATGTATAAGTTCAGGTCCATGGTGGTACAGAAAGAAGAATCCGAGTCCAGGGAGTGGACCACCAAGGATGACCCCAGAGTCACATCCGTGGGACGGTTCATCAGACGTTTCAGCATAGACGAGCTGCCTCAGTTCTTCAATGTACTTAAAGGGGACATGAGCATCGTGGGCCCCAGACCCGAGAGGCCTCAGTTCGTGGATAAGTTTAAAGAAGAGATACCCCGCTACATGGTCAAGCACCAGGTCCGTCCCGGACTGACCGGATGGGCGCAGATCAACGGATACCGCGGAGATACTTCCATCAAACGGCGTGTGGAGCATGACATATACTATATCGAGAACTGGACACCCGGCTTCGATATCAAGATCATGCTGCTGACCGTATTCAGGATGTTCATAGATAAGAATGCATACTAGGTATGCATAGCTACAGGAGGATAGGAATGAGTTCATCTGACAAGAGGAGACGTAAGAAAAAGAAAAAAAGAGGAATGAGCACCGGCGCGAAGGTTGCCATTTTTCTCATTGAGCTGATCATACTGGCAGCTGCCGGAGTCATACTGTATATCACGACCAAGACTACGGAGACCGGTAAGGTGGAGATAGCCGAAGAAGACATCGTGATCAACGATACGGTCAAGCAGGCCGAAGAGACCACGATGAAGGGCTACTGGAACATAGCGCTGTTCGGTGTGGACTCGAGACAGGATGCCCTGACCAAGAATACCAGGTCGGATACCATCATGATCGCGAGCATCAATCAGGATACCGGTGATATCAAGCTCGTCAGCGTATACCGTGATACATATCTGAATCTCGGCAATGACAGCTACAACAAGTGTAATGCCGCTTATGCAAAGGGCGGTCCCGAGCAGGCCATCAACATGCTCAACATGAACATGGATATGAACGTGACCGACTTCATAACCATCGGCTTCCAGGGTCTGATCGATGTGGTCGATGCACTCGGCGGAGTATCCATAGACGTACAGGATGCCGAGATCGAGCATCTGAACAACTATCAGCGAAGCATGTTCTTAGACGAGGGAGGCGGCGGCAAGCTCAATGACAACATAGTGCCCGTCACCAACGCAGGACTCCAGACACTGAGCGGATTACAGGCTACGGCTTACTGCCGCATCAGATATACCGCCGGTGATGACTTCAGACGTGCCGAGAGACAGCGTACCGTGCTCCTCGCGTGCATGGACAAGGCCAAGACAGCTTCTGTAAGTGAACTGACCACGATTGCGAACAACATATTCAAGGAAGTGTACACTTCACTCGACTTAAACGACATCATCGCTCTGCTGGGCGATATATCCAAATACAATGTGGTAGGCCAGGACGGATTCCCGAACGAGAGCCTGCGTGCCACCGGATCCATCGGATCCAAGGGTTCATGCGTAGTACCCGTGACACTGTCAGATAACGTTAAGTGGCTGCACTGGTTCCTGTTCAATGATGAAGGGTATCAGCCGTCATCCACCGTACAGCAGTGCTCTGACAAAGTATATGCCGATACGCATGGATATGTAGGTAACAGGCAGATCGGTAGACGTGATCATACCCACATACAGGCCTGATGAGAGATTCATCAGGACTCTGGAACTGCTCGGCGCTTCCACTTATCCCATCGCGCATATCCGTATCATCAACACGGAGCGCAGATATTTCGAGGAGCTGACGGAGGAGCACTCCATCCCCGCTTCCGTGAGATCCATCACGAGTGTTATCCATATCACGCCGGAGGAGTTCGATCACGGCGGGACGCGCAGGATGGCCGTGGAACAGTCGGATTCGGATTATTTCGTGATGATGACACAGGATGCGCTTCCCTGTGACGGGACACTGATAGAGAAACTGATCGCCCCACTTAACCTGGATGACGGCATCGCGGTCTCATATGCGAGACAACTGCCCGCCCCCGGAGCATCCGAGACAGAGAAATATATCAGGGGATTCAATTACCCCGCCCGTCCCGTGGTCAAATCCTCACGGGACGTATATACGCTCGGCGTGAAGGCGTACTTCTGCTCCAACGTCTGTGCCGCTTACAGGCGCACGTATTATGACGAAGCGGGCGGATTCGTTTCAAGAACGATCTTCAACGAGGACATGATTCTGGCGGCGGCCCTGATGAAAAAGGGTTACTCCGTATCCTATACCGCCGGTGCCTGCGTATATCATTCGCACAACTATAACTGCAGACAGCAGTTTAAGCGCAATTTCGATCTGGCCGTATCCCAGGCCGAGCACCCGGAGGTATTCGCCGGGGTGTCCTCCGAGAGTGAGGGCATGCGCATGGTCAGAGGATGCATCGCGCACCTGAAGAGCGTACATAAGCCGTATCTGATCCCCGGCTTCATACTTAACTGCGGAGCCAGGTTCCTGGGATTCAGACTGGGCAAAAAGTATAAACTCATCCCCAAAGGGATACGCAGACTGATATCATCACAGCCCCTGTACTGGGCATAGAGGACGGACATGCGGGACACCAGAGAATACTATATCGATGTGGCCAGGGTCTTCTCCATGATCTCGGTCATCCTGATACATGTGGGTGCGGTCGTATGGTACGACGGCCCGTTTTCCGTATATCCGTGGGGCGTCATCAATCTCTTCGATATCATGGCCAGGTACTGTGTGCCCGTCTTCCTGATGATCAGCGGATATCTGTTCCTGGATCCTAAGAGAAACATACCCGTTAAGAAGATCTATACCAGATACGATTAGATCATTTTTGTCAATGCTTTCGAGTTTTACACAGGATAATCCAATTGGATTAGGACGGAACGGCGAACGGCTTGCAAATACGCCCATTCTTTGATTGCCGCCGAGCCGGGGCGGTCTGACCGTGGGTGACCAATGATCACGATGAGATTTTGAAAAATCAAAAATCAGCCATAAATGGGAAAATTCTGTGATTCCTCGCAAAGCATCCGGATTTCTGAATTCGGGTTCAAAAATAATGCGGCCGATCAGTTCCGGAATGCGTCCGCTTTGTCTTGGAATGCCAAATTTTTCTTTAAAATCCGTATGAATATAAGCAATGGGATTGATTTCCATAAAAACCTCCTGATAAATCATAAAAGCTCTGCATAATGCAGAGCTTTCAGAATGAGACACGAGGGATTCGAACCCTCGACACCCGCCTTAAAAGGGCGGTGCTCTACCGGCTGAGCTAGTGTCTCACAACATGTATTATTATAGCACACTTTTTTTGATTTGTCAAGGGGTTTTTGAAAAAAATTTTGAAAATTTTGAAAAATTTTTTTTCACAGAATTTTCATCCAGAAATGACAGATATATGTTGATTTTTTTGCTGTTCTGTGATATAATATTCAATAAAAAAGAGGTGTTGCTGATGAGTACTGAAAAACAAACAGGAAAAAAAATTCTTCTGGCGGCTGTAGGAGCAGGAATGCTTTTCGTGGGAATCCGGTTTCTAATGCCATTGTGTCAGATGCTCGGCACAGCCCAGGGACGTGAACAACTGGCCGCTTTGATTGAACGGGCTGGCATCTTTGCGCCCTTGCTATTCCTGGGATTGATGGCTATGCAAATTGTTATTGCCTTCATTCCCGGCGGCCCTTTGGAAATTACAGCTGGAGTATTGTTCGGCGGATGGCTCGGAACAATTCTGACAGTTACAGGCGCATTTCTTGGAACATTACTGGTTTATCATCTTGTGAAAAAATTCGGCAGACCACTGGTCAGCTGCTTTGTATCA
>CAJOID010000040.1 GCA_905234595.1 uncultured Lachnospiraceae bacterium
CGATATCCATGATGGCGAAACCTGCATATGCAGAAGGAAGTCCGTGTTCGGTTGAATCCAGACCGCTGATCTCCTCTTCCTCGGAAACCCTGAGACCTATGGTCTTGCGAATGATGGTGAATGCGATCACTATTGTGATCACCGTCCAGGCGATAGTCACTGCCATACCGCCGAGCTGTTTGATGAGCTGACCTATACCACCGCCATAGAAAAGTCCCTCACCGATTCCTGCAAGAGCAAATCCGGGAGCAGTCTCTGTAGCAAACAGACCTACTGCTATAGTACCCCAGATACCGTTTAACATATGTACGGCAACTGCACCTACGGGGTCATCCACATGTGTAACATTATCATTGAACCAAACACCGAATACTACCAGCAGACCTGCTATGGCGCCGATGATGGCTGCGCCTGCACAATCCGTTACATCACAGGGAGCGGTGATCGCCACAAGACCTGCAAGAGATGCGTTTAAGCACATCGATACATCGGGTTTACCGTATTTGATCCATGTAAATATCATACATACAACAGTAGCAACTGCAGGAGCAACGGTAGTGGTTAAGAAGATCGATCCGAGGGTAGGAATATCA
Source organism: uncultured Lachnospiraceae bacterium (assembly GCA_905234595.1). Classification (GTDB taxonomy): domain Bacteria; phylum Bacillota; class Clostridia; order Lachnospirales; family Lachnospiraceae; genus XBB2008. Next base: position 594 of record CAJOID010000040.1, read on the forward strand.
GTTGCTGCCGCACCGTTGAAACCGTACCAGCCGAGCCAGAGGATGAATACACCGAGAGCCGCTATGACTAAGTTGTGGCCGGGAAATGCATTAACCTTGGTGACTTTACCGCTCTTATCTCTGTCGAATTTACCGATCCTGGGACCGAGCATCCATGCACCGATGAATGCGCAGATACCGCCTACCATGTGGATACAGGTTGATCCTGCATAATCGTGGAATCCCCACTGAGCGAGGAATCCGCCTCCCCACGTCCAGTGTGCTTCGATCGGATAGATGATCGCACTGATCACTGCCGAGTAGATGCAGTAGCTGGAGAACTTGGTCCTCTCTGCCATGGATCCGGATACGATCGTAGCTGTGGTCGCACAGAATACCAGGTTAAATACGAATGCGGAATAATCAAAGTTTCCGTAGTTACTGAATACGTCAAAACTGAATCCGCCTGCAAAACCGCCCAGGATATTCTCACCGAGCATAAGTGAAGCACCGCAGATGAACCACATCACCGTACCGATGCAGAAGTCCATCAGGTTCTTCATGATGATGTTTCCGGCGTTTTTCGCTCTGGTAAAGCCGGTTTCGCACATGGCAAACCCCGCCTGCATCCAGAATACCAGAGCGGCGCCAATCAGGAACCAGAATTCGACATCTTCCATAATGTTTCTCCTCTCTTTCCCCGAGGGGTTATATAGCAAAAGGCACGTGCTTTATCAGCACGCGCCTTTGCGTATCATTTATATATTTGAGTTCTTCACATCTCACACATAAAACAGCATCTTCGAGTAGGTCGGATATGGCAGGAACTCATCGGGTACATAAGCCTCTATACCGTCCGCGATGCTCCTCACCTTCTCCATATCCCTGAAGACCGGATCATGATAGAACTGCGCCAGCTCCAGGCCGTCATCCATCTCCGCAGCCCTGACGATATCCTCCTCCAGCTTACCGACAGCCACATACAGTGCTTCATACTGCGCGGATATCTTCTCGAGCATCCTTTCTTCAGCCGATGTCGATATCAGACTGGATATCTGCTTCTTACTGATCACACTCTGCGACAGGCTGTCCATGAATCTGATCACTGCAGGAGAGAAATCGTGGTAGATCATCTCTCTCAACGTGCAGGCCTCGATATGGATCGTCTTGCAGTAGTTCTCAAGGAGTATCTCATATCTGGATCTGATCTCCGTCTCGGTAAATATACCGTGCTTCGTAAAGAGTCTGATATTTCTCTCGTCTATGAATCTGGGAAGCACATCCGGTGTGGATTTCAGATTATACAGTCCGCGCCTCTCGGCTTCACGAACCCACTCATCGGTATACCCGTTTCCGTTGAAGATGATCCTCTCATGCTTTTTAAACGTATCCTTGATCAGATCATGAACTGCGGACTGGAGTTCCTCCGCAGGCACATCCTTCAGTACCTCATAGAAGTCTGACAGTGCATCCGCTACTGCGGTATTGAGCACGATATTCGGTGTGGCTACCGATGCCGATGAACCGAGTGATCTGAACTCAAACTTGTTGCCGGTAAAAGCAAAAGGCGATGTCCTGTTACGGTCCGTGTTGTCTCTGGTGAAATGAGGTATGACTGCAGCGCCGGTTTCCATTACGACCTTATCGTTTTTCTTAAAGAACGTGTCGTTCTTGATGGAATCAATTACAGCCGTCAGCTCATCACCCAGGAAGATCGATATGATAGCGGGAGGCGCTTCGTTGGCTCCGAGTCTGTGGTCATTACCTGCGGAAGCTACCGAAAGCCTCATCATATCTGCATACTCATCAACAGCTTTGATGACTGCTGCAAGGAATACCAGGAACTGTGTATTCTCTGCCGGAGTCTTGCCGGGATCAAGCAGGTTGGCACCGGTATTGGTCGTCATCGACCAGTTGTTGTGCTTACCGGATCCGTTGATACCTGCAAAAGGCTTCTCATGAAGGAGGCATACGAAGTTATGCTTCTGTGCCACTCTCTTCATGATCTCCATTGTCAGCTGGTTACGGTCTACGGCAACATTGGTCGTATCAAATACAGGTGCCAGCTCATGCTGTGCCGGAGCGACCTCATTGTGCTTGGTCTTAGCCGGTATACCCAGCTTCCAGAGTTCCATATCCAGATCGTGCATATATGCCGCAACTCTCGGACGTAGCGCCCCGAAGTAGTGATCGTCCATCTCCTGTCCTTTAGGTGAAGGAGCACCGATAAGAGTTCTTCCGGTAAAGATCAGGTCGCGGCGTTTAGCGTAGTCATCTTTATCTATGAGAAAATATTCCTGTTCGGGTCCCACTGTTGTAGTGACGCTTTCGACTTCCTCATTTCCCAGCAGATTGAGTATCCTGGTTGCTTCCTTGCTCAGTGCGTCCATGGAGCGGAGCAGCGGTGTCTTCTTATCCAGAGCTTCTCCGGTGTAGGAACAGAATGCTGTAGGTATGCATAAGGTTCCGTCCTTGATGAAAGCCGGTGAAGAAGGATCCCATGCGGTGTATCCTCTGGCCTCGAATGTAGCTCTGATACCTCCTGACGGGAAACTCGATGCATCAGGCTCACCCTTGACCAGTTCCTTACCGGAGAACTCCATGATGACCTGTCCGTCATCGGTAGGAGAAATGAAGCTGTCATGCTTCTCTGCGGTGTAACCGGTCATGGGCTGGAACCAGTGTGTGAAATGTGTGGCTCCGTTCTCTACTGCCCATTCCTTCATGGCGATCGCTACGGCATTGGCTACATCAAGCTCTAAGTGAGTACCCTTTTTGATGGTCTTTCTCAGGGCCTTGTAGACATCACCGGGGAGCTTGTCCCTCATGATTCTGTCATTAAACACCAGCTTGCCGTAAATCTCAGGTATTCTTTCCATAGTTGCTCTCCTCCTTGTGGGGCTTTGCGCAAAACCGGTCGGCTTCACTTAAAAAGGCGCCCAGGAATAATCCCGGACGCCATTGCCCATAATCACTGTTTAAAACAAAAAAGGCACTTTGGATAAACCAAAGCGCCCTTGCTTTATGTATACGAGTATACAATCATGTTTTTTACTTGTCAACACCTATTTAAAAAAAATATTGTATACACTGTATGAAAAGTCATGTCATCTATCCCTAAGATCCGGAGTTTCTCGAAGACAGTACTGTTTGAAGCTTTCCATAATCAAAGGATTTAAATGCCTCCTCAAGCTGCTTGAAAAGGTCCTCATCCTCCTTCGGGATGCGGTAATCTTTCATCTCCAAAAACGACTGCTCAAGCGCATCCGTATCCATTGCTTCAGCGGCTTCGTTAAGCATATCATAAAAGGCTTCCATAATGGGTCTGTCCGCCACGGGGCGTGTATCCTCTTTTGAACCGGCAGAATCCTTGCCGCAGACAGTACCAAGCTTTTTCCTGTAGGATCGGTACTCCTGCATAAGCTCATCATGATGCGCCCTGATATAATCAAGATCTTCCGTCTTTCCCGCGCTCTCCATACGCTCGGCATCATCTCCCAGAGCAAGTGCTCCTACCAGCCTTGCAGAGCTCTTTAAGGCATGTACTCTTATGGTATAGTTGTTTAAGTCCCCACTTTGATAATAGCCCTCAATCTCGGAGGATTTCATCTCAATGGAATCGTAGAATATCTGCAGGACGGTCTTGAAGGAAGCCTCCGAACCGCTGTTTTTGACAGCGGCTTTCCCATCAATCCCCTCGATAGTCTCATACCACAAGGGCTCCTCCAAATGAGTCTCAGCATTCAGGGAAAGGTCTGTCACGAGTTCATTGTCCCATGTCCTTAACGCTGCATCATCTGTCATATTATCTGTCGCAGCATCTGTCGTATCATCTGCGTCCCTTGACTCACCTCCTACCTGAAGGATGGAATCCATATGCCAGGCTCTTCTCCCCTTGTCCATATACAAAAGGCCGAAGGTTCCGGGACCGCAGTTTAAGGAGATCGCAGCAGAGGCCTTCTGAAAAATGATGTGTTTGAATGCGGCGATCTTCCGTATTTCTTCCTCAATCCACACAAGATCGTCCTCTGGCAGGACTGCATAAGTAACAAACAGCACATTAAGATCCGGATCGGCAGTACGCGGCAGCGCACGGTGTATGTATCGCATATAATTTTTCTTCAAATTTCCCGCCCATATCCTATCGACTCCGAAACGATCTCCTGAAACCTTGAGAGAAGGTCGCATATTCAGACTGCTAAAGAGCTTGTAAGCCAGATCTCCTATGTAACCGCTCTTTCTCATATACTCGACCCCACCCAGAATGAAACTACAGTGGATCTTATCCCTGACATAGGCGATTTCCGACAATATCCTCTCTACAGGCTCATTCTGTGCCGCCATAATCCCGGCAAGCATGACCACGAGACCATCAGCACTGGACATTTTCTCTGAATTTACAACCGTAACATTGCCAAACTTCTCCGCTGCCTTTGAAGCCCTCTCGTATTCCTTGCTCATGCCTGTAGTCAGCGTGATGTGTATGATGTGGTGAACTGTCGCAAGCTTTTCGGCGAAGAATTCCTCAAACTCCTCTACCGTCGGCGGAGATGATCTAAGCTCGGTATTGTCATCCTCTATATACCGGATCAGCTCATCTGCCACTGCATCCACATTATCCTTGAATATGCCGTTCTCCGTATAAATGGTAAACGGGATGATATCGATCGGAAGGCTGTCGATCACATATTCCGGCAGATCGCACATACTGCTTGCAGTGATGATGAGGGGAAGCTTGCGGCTATATCTTCTGACCGTGTTCATCTCCCTGCTCTCAAGGTCTTCCCGGATCCGTGATACCTTGGCGTGCGGCAGATACTTCAGCAGCATTTCCTCAAGCTGGATACCGGACACGGGCTTTACAAGATAGTCATCAAATCCGCTGATCCTGTAGAGTTCCCTATTCTCGCTTCCCGCATTCGCGGTGAGCACAATGACCGGTATCTGATTATTAAGTCCCCCCACCTGACGGCGAATATTCTTAAGACACTCGATGCCATCCATCTGAGGCATCAGATGATCCATCAGGATCGCATCATAACGATTTGCCAGGGTATATGACAGCGCACTCTCACCGGAAAGTGCCGTGTCGATTGTCATGTCCGTATCGGCAAGAAGTCCTCTCTCCACCGTAAGATTCATCTCATTGTCATCTACGATCAGAACTCTCGCAGATGGCGCCTTGAATCCGCATACATATTTCTCACCCGCAGATGCAAAGCCGTAATTGGCGATATTTATTTCCCCGATCGGTTCGGGATTTGAAATCCCCTGTTTTACCTCCACCGTAAAAGTGGAGCCTGAATTATATACGCTGTCTACATCTATCTTTCCATCCATCAGATCGACAAGCTGCTTAACGATGGACAGCCCCAGGCCCGTACCCTCGATCTTCCTGTTTTTCTCCTCATCGACACGCTGAAACGAATCGAACAGATACGGAATGGCATCCGGTTTGATCCCCATTCCGGTATCGGAAACGTAAATAGTCAAAAAAACAGAATCCTCCTTTTTGTTCCTGCACTCCATATGAAGAGTCACGGAGCCTTCCTTTGTATACTTAACAGCATTATTCAGAAGATTTATAAGGATCTGACGGATGCGTACCTCATCTCCGAAGAGTTCCGAAGGAATTGACGGATCCACTTTAACCTGCAACTTAAGGCCCTTTTCCTCCGCCTTCAGCCAGATCATATTGACGATCTCGGAGACGAGCTCTCCCACCTTGTAGTTTACCGGGATGATATCCATTTTGCCCGCCTGGATCTTACTGACATCCAGAATGTCATTGATAAGAGCCAGCAGCATCTTCCCAGCACCCTGGATGTTGTGCGCATCTTTTTTTACCTTTTCGTTTATACCTTCTTCTCTTAATATCAGCTCGTTGAGACCCAGTATAGAATTGATGGGAGTACGGATCTCATGGCTCATACTGGAAAAGAATTGGTTCTGGCTGCGATTCAGTTCCTCAGCCCTCGCAGTCTCTTCCCTGGCTTTTTTATTCTCTATATTAAAGATATATCTTTGAAACTGTTCGAAGGCATAAATTATAAGCCCCGTAAGCACAATGCTCACAAGCGAGTCTATAACTGAACTGTTGTATGAATGAGGGTAAACCGAAGCATCTCCAAAATATACCGAAAGATACTCTATAAACGCAATCGCTGTAATAGATGCTATCATCACATTGCGCCATGCGCCTGAAAGAGCTGCTCCTGCGAACATATATGCAAATGCGATCCAGAAGATCCCGCCTCCCATTGTCCCGCCTCCAAAATAGAAGGTCACGGGCAAAACAATGAATACAACTGCCATTACCTGGAGCCTCGCTCCCCACTCTACCTTTCCTGTTCTGATGGAAATGGTGCTGACAACCGGCACGAGGATGATCATGGCAAGCAGCATGATCATTTCGACAGGGCTTTCATCTATTATGAAATCAAAGATCAGGGCGACTATCATTGCCGCATCACCGAATAGAGCAAGTAATCTCAAAATCCTTTCTTCATAGCTTTTGTCGGGGCTGAAGGATTCTGTTAAAAAACTTTTTATTATTTTCATTCTTCTCTACCTCCTGCCGGTAAGTCTTTCAGGACATTTTTCATCACCCTTTCAAAGTCCCCGATATCGATGGGTTTACTGATGAATCCGTCAAAACCCTCCTTAAGAAACATTTCCTTTGCCCCACTCACAGCATTTGCTGTCAGGGCGATCATCCGCACCTCTTTGTCGGCATCCTCGGCGATCTCCCTCAATCGTTTCATGGCTTCTATGCCGTCCATCCCGGGCATCATATGATCCATAAAGACGACATCATAATCATTTTCATAGAATTTCTGTATTGCTTGCCTGCCGCTGTCTGCGGTATCCGTGATCATCCGGTAATCTCCGAAGATCCCCGAAGCCACGACCAGATTCATAGGTTCATCATCGACAATAAGTGCCCGGACATTCTCAAACACAGGCTTCACCCGATCGTCATCCGCCGTGATATCATCGGATACCGTAAGTCCGTTAAGGACTTTGACAACCGGAAAGCCATAAAGGGGTTTGGGTATAGCTATGTATGTACTGCTTTTGCCGGTCTTATATCCATCCGGAACACTGACTGCCACCGTGATGCCTCTCCCTGCGAGCTTGTCAAAGTATTCCGGCATCCGCTCATACTCCTCAATGCCCATGAAAACATGGGTTACATCCATCTCTTTCAAGGACTTTTCAATCTCATCCGTGCTCGAGGCAGCATACAGATTCACCTTCAGACCCCTGGCGATATGCGTGGCCATCTTATTGTAGAACTCCCTGACAGCCGGTACCTCATATTTTTCATTCAATACATGAAACAGTACATCGCCGACCTTTGAGTGATCGATCGCAAGACACGGCGTATAATCGATCACATTCTGCGGGATAACAACCCTCACCGTTGTGCCTTTTCCCAATACACTCGTGATCTTAACAAAACCTTCCATCGCATGGGTAAATCCGTAAACGATATTTAACCCCAGACCGATCCCGCCGGTAGAACGGTTACGCTTTTTATTTGCCTGATAGAATCCCCTGGATGCACTTTCCTGATCTTTTCTGGTCATCCCTGCCCCGGTGTCTGTGATTTCGATTATCAGATTAACGCCATATTCTTTCTGATCACTTTTGATGCCGATATAGACACCGCCCCGGGATGTAAATTTGACGGCATTATCAACAATATGTCGGATGATCTTATGGATCTTCCTGATATCTCCCTCAAGCATGTTGGGAACATGTGGGTCCAGATCCACTATATATTCCAGATCATCCCGCTTTGTCTGAAGCTTCAGATTGGCGATCACATCATTGACGAGGGAGATTATCATGTATTTGTCCTTCTCAATGATCACCTGCCCCCTCTTGATCTCCGTATAATCCTGCACGTCTTCAATCTGACGTGAAAGCCTTATCCCGGCCTCCCGGATAGCTTCAACATCCTCTCTGTTTTCTTTTTTAAGGATCAGACCGGACATCCCATTCACCACATTAACGGGAGTTCTGAGTTCGTGGGAAATATTGGAAAGAAAATCCTCCATATCCTGATCGGTCTTCCTCCTCAGTGCGTCCCTTTCATCAATGGCTCCGTCTAATTCCTTCTTATAGCCGACCCATATCCTGCATACGACATACATAAGAATAAAAACGATCATATGAAAGATCATCCGGGATATACTGTCCGGATTATGCAAAAGATTGTCCTTATCGCTTATGACCGTAAACTGCATGATGATAAGTATCAGATATTCTATTGCATAGAGATTTATCAGAAAAGGGGAATCAAGAAGCGAAAATATAAGCATCACGATCCCCATGACAAGGGTGACATCAAACAGGCTGTCCGCATGAATACTGAAAAGAAAGCCTCCCACAGCCGCAAGAACCACATAATAAGTCTCCCTGTGCCTTGTTTCAAAAAACTGCCCTATGTGTATCACCCACATGGCGATCAGTCCGCCTACGACGGGGAAAAGCATCCATTTCTCCCATCCGCTTCTTAGAATTTTTTCAACGAGCCCTATAAACATCACGGACACAAGACTCAAGATCATAATATGAAGGTTATTCTTCTTTTCCATTTTTTTCTCCCGTCTTCATATTTTCCGCAAAATCCTCCTGCAGGTACGGATCATAGGAAAGCATCGGATCAATGCTCATGTGATAGATCCTTCTATCCGTATAATTGCGTGTAATCCGGATCACAAGTGGTGTAAGTGCCAGGATACCGATCAGATTCGGGATCATCATCAGACCATTAAAGGTATCGGAAAGATCCCATGCCAGTGACGGCTCCAATACCGCCCCGAATATGACCGCTACAGTAAAAATCAACCGGTATAGTTTCACACTTTTCTCACCAAAAAGATACTCCGTGACCTTGGCACCGTACTGTGACCATCCAATGACAGTAGTAAAGGCAAAGATTGTGATCGCGATCGTCACGAACCACTCTCCGCCCCTGCCGAATATGCCGGCGAAGGTTTCAGATACAAGGATCACATCATTGATGCCCGCAGCGCTCTGTCCGGTCTCAAGATCTATGGTTCCCGATAGCAGCACTACCAAGGCAGTAGCAGTACATACCACCACCGTATCAAAAAAAACCTCAAAGATACCCCACATTCCCTGTCTGACCGGTTCTGTTACGCTTGAGTTAGAGTGGATCATGGACGATGATCCAAGCCCCGCTTCATTTGAGAATATTCCTCTCTTACAACCATTTTTTACGGGACCGTCTATGATATTTTTAAGGATGGAACCGGTAATCCCTCCCGCGAACGCTCTTGGCAGAAAAGCAAACCTGAATATGGAGGAAAATACCTCCGGTAGCCTTGATACGTTAAACAGAATGATTATAATTGCCCCTGCGGTATATAATATCGCTGTAACAGGAACTATTGTTGCGGAAAACGAAGCAATCCTGTCAAGTCCTCCCATAACGATAAAGGCCGCAGCAACCATCAGCACAATGCCGACGACCCAGCTGACAAGCGAGACGCCAAAGATCTCCGGTGCGTTAGCGTTTCCGAAAAATGCCGACCGGATATTCAGGGTGATCTTGTTTACCTGCGCCATATTTCCGATCCCGAAGGAAGCAAGGATGGTAAACACGCAGAAAAGAACCGCCAGAAACCTTCCCGTGATCCTGAAACCATGATAAGAGCCCAGTCCGTCCTTCAGGTAATACATAGGACCTCCCGACCATTCACTGTCTTTATTTTTCCTCCGGTAATAGACCGCCAGGACATTTTCGCAGTAATGCGTCATCATCCCAAAGAATGCAGCGATCCACATCCAAAAGACCGCTCCCGGACCACCGACGCATATAGCGGTGGATACACCTGTAATATTGCCTGCTCCGACGATTGCGGCAAGCGCCGTACATATGGTCTGAAACTGAGTGAGCGTACCATGATCCGCGTCAAGCTTTTCATGGGTCTGTCTGTCAAAGAATTTCCCGACCGTATTCCTGTATATGTGAAGCAATCTGGATATCTGGAAGAATCTTGTGATGATCGTGCAGGTAAGGCCCGTGCCAAGTAGTAATACAATGCCGAAGCCGCCCCATACAAAACCGTTTATAGTATCATTGATATTTTCGATCTGATCCATTACATTCATTTTTATCCCAGCCTTTTGGCAAGAAATACCAGCAGATCTTCTCTTGTGGTTGATTTTAAGATATAACCGTCCGGCTTTAATTCCATAACTCTCGATACACCTTCTTTTGTGGATACTCCGGTAAGAAATACCACCGGTATATCCTTTGTGACCTCCTCCTGCCTGAGCATCTGCAGAACCTGGGGTCCGTCAACAACCGGCATCTCATAGTCGAGCAGTATGATATCCACCCGGTTCTTCAACAGATATGTGATCGCATTCATTCCGGATGTCACTATATCTGTCTTATAGCTATCCTTTATCCACGATCTGACCATCCCGGCATATGAGGGATCATCATCCACGATCAAAATGCGTTTCTTTTCGGCTTTCTCTCCGCTTACTCCACTCCCGCCGGATACCGCAGACTGCATGATCTCATCAATCGTAACGCAGAATTTATCCGAATCTATAGGTCTGCTCATCCACCTGTGATTTTTAAGCTCCGGATATTTACTCTCCAACTCCGTCCTACACTTTTCCTCGCCTACCGTTATGGCGTTCATGCCGGATTCTCTGATATTCCCGCATATTGCAGACAGAGTCCTTTGCTTGACCACATCTTCCATAATGTCCTCAGGCAGATACAATACAAAAAGCCCGATGTACTCCGGCGGCTGCTTCATCCTGTCATAGTCGTCAATGATACTATCTGTAGGATACCCATAGTCCTCAAGTTTCTTCTCCATTCCCCTTACCACAATACTTTGCTTAAGGAGAATAAAACAAACATGTTTTTTCATACGATCATTCCTCCATCAACATATCTCCTTGGCATAAGACACCTTACAGCACGTGCTCTCCGGAGATCCCGTCCAATTACCAAGTATCCTGTTTACGACACCGTCTGAATCCGATTCCTCCATCATCGGCAATAACAAAAAGTACTGATCTCCCCTGTTCTTCATAATCACATCACTTCTTCTGATCGATGCTTTCAGAACATCTCCAAAAGAATCCATTATCCTGTCAAGGGATGCACGGTCTTCCGGCGCAGGTTCTATAACAAACAGAAGCTTAAGTGCTTTTGCGTCATATCTTTTATTAAAACGCATCACGAAATTATATACTGCCGCAAATGCATCTGTGCCAAGAATTAACGCTTCTATTCCTTCGTTCCTTTCCGTAATGATCTTCGTGATCCGCGAAAGTTCAGCTTTTATATCGAGAGTGTCAGATTCCTTTATGAATGCGTCACTGTATGTAAGTCCGCAATGTTTTCCATTTTGTTTCGCTTTATAGAGCGTTTCATCTGCAAGTTCAAGCAAAACATCATAATCTCTGCCATACTCCGGTACTTTGACCGCTCCGACCGAAATGCCGAGCGGAATACCGAATTCTTCTCCCATAAGCCTATTCGCTTCTGCAAGAAGCTCCCGATTAAGCCTTGCCGTAAACGCACTCACCGCCCGTTCATCAGGCATATCCCCTATAAAGGCTGCAAACTCATCTCCACCGATACGGCTGATAATATCTCCGCCTCGAAAACTCCTTCTTACCACATCGGAAAATGCCAAAAGAACCCTGTCGCCCATATCGTGCCCAAAAATGTCGTTAACAAGCTTGAAATTGTCCAGGTCCAATATCATAAGCATGCCGCAGGACATCTCGCAACTATCCTGAAGTTTCCGTTTCCCGCCGGCCTTGTTCAAAAAACCCGTAAGTCCGTCCGTTGTCGCCTCTTCCATAAGGCTTTCTATTCTTCTGTTGTTTTGAATCGTGTTATCGATCCGCCGTATGAGGATATCCTTATCAAAAGGCTTATGGATAAAATCAGATGCCCCGAGCTTCAGACCTTTATGCTCGGTCTCAGTGTCCTTATCGCCTGTCAGAAAAATTACCGGTATCTCATTTCTTTCATTCTGTTCCTCAAATATTCGAAGCCTGCGGTATGTCTCAAAACCGTCCATTTCAGGCATGATCACGTCCAGAAGAATGACATCCGGCTCGCTTTTTTGTATGAACCTAAGGAGTTCCCCGCCGGATCTAAGACATGTAACGTGGGTTTTCTCACCTGCAAGTATGCTCCGTATATGCGTGAGGTTTAAGGGTTCGTCATCAACTACCACAACCCATCCTTCCATCCTACAATATCTCCTCCCGATTATAGGAAATTATTCATTTCCCTATATAAAAAGCCTTGGAAATCTTCATTTATACTGTGCATTTCCAAGGCTTTCCCAAACTATTATGCGCTACAAAAAAGACAGTATTAACCGTCTTGTCTTGTCAAAAATCGTCATATGTTTCACTCCATATGTCAAGCATACTTCGCATTGATCATAAGCTCTTCTCGCGGTTCCTATGCATCATAATGATAGCCGGCGCAGAGAATTGTATATTTATAGTTTTTATAAAAGTTCCCTTCGTGTGTGTTCGACTAATCAATTCGTATACACGCAAAAAACTATAGTAAACATACAGCAAAAGCCAGCCTCTGTCAATTACTTTCCTGTCATTATCAAAAACATTAAAAACTGCGGCCCGGCCCATGTTTTCAAAATACCGTCTTCACCTTGATGGTCAGTTCTTCAAGGACATCAAGCAACACTCGGACTGTATCCAGTGAAGTAAAGATAGTCACGTTGTTTTCGATCGCACATCTGCGCAGTGCTACTCCATCCTCGTAATGAACTCCCGACAGGATTGCGCGCGTATTGACCACATAGCTGACATATCCCGAGCGTATGGAGTCGAGCATCTCCTGCGAACCCTCGGAGAGTTTATGAAGAAGTCTGGTCTTCACACCGTGATCCTTGAAGTACTGCGCAGTGACTGTAGTGGCTTCGATATTGAATCCCAGGTCATAGAATCTCTTAACGAGAGGCAGTCCCTCAGCCTTATCCTCATCGGCAAGTGTAAACAGTACCGTACCGTAGTTGGGCATATTCACACCCGAAGCGATGAGTGCCTTATACATGGCCCTGTGCAGAGTCTCGTCGTATCCTATGGCTTCACCCGTGGACTTCATCTCAGGACTAAGATAAGCATCCATTCCCTTAAGCTTGGAGAAAGAGAATGCCGGTGCCTTGACGTACCACATCTTCCGTTCTTCCGGATAGAGTTCGAATATCCCCTGCTCTTTCAGTGTGATGCCCAGCATGACTCTGGTAGCGATATCGGCCAGCTGATAACCTGTTGCCTTTGACAGAAAAGGAACCGTCCTCGAGGATCTCGGATTCACCTCTATGATATATACGTTCTCATCATCATCCACGATGAACTGTATGTTGAACAGGCCTTTTATCCCGATACCGATCCCGAGTTTCCGGGCGTATGTCAATATGGTTCCCTTTACACGATCGGATATGCTGTACGGCGGGTACACACTGATGGAATCTCCGGAATGAACGCCGGTCCTCTCGACCAGTTCCATGATGCCCGGAACGAATACGTCCGAGCCGTCGCATACGGCATCAACCTCTACCTCACGTCCGCGTATATATTTATCGACCAGAACGGGCTTATCTACATCCACTTCCACGGCAGTCTTTAAGTAGTGACGCATATCCGCTTCCTTGGATACTATCTGCATCGCTCTGCCGCCGAGTACGAACGAAGGTCTGACGAGCACGGGATATCCTATCTCGGCAGCCACTCTCACACCGTCTTCTATATTGGTTACCGCCTGTCCCTTGGGCTGGGGGATGTTTAAGTCGATCAGGAGTTTCTCAAACAGATCCCTGTCCTCTGCCCTGTCTATCGCATCACAGTCAGTACCTATGATGGGCACATTGTATTCTTTCAATGCATCTGCGAGATTGACTGCAGTCTGACCGCCCAGGGTTACGATCACTCCACGCGGTTTCTCGTGATCGATCACGTTCATGACATCCTCTATGCACAGAGGTTCGAAATACAGTTTATCCGATGTCGTGTAGTCGGTAGATACTGTTTCGGGATTATTGTTTATGATGATTGCCTGATAACCGGATTCCCTGATAGTCATCACGGCATGCACCGTCGAATAATCGAATTCAACACCCTGACCTATCCTGATCGGGCCCGACCCGAGGACGATTATCTTCTCTTTATCATCGCATCTGGATTCGTTCTCGCCCTCATATGTCGAGTAAAAGTAAGGCACATAACTCTCAAACTCCGATGCACAGGTATCGATCATCTTATATGCGGGCAGGATCCCGGATGATTGCCTCATGTCGTATACCGCATGCGGATCGATACCCCACAGCCGGGCTATCTCACGATCGGAGAATCCCATTTTCTTGGCCCGGGCCAGGATATCCGCAGCCTTATCTTCCTTATGAGCTGCCACCTCCTGTTCCATATCCACTATATGCCTGAACACATTTACGAACAGCCTGTCTATACCGGTAATATCATGTATCACATCCACGGTCGTCCCCCGCCTTATGAGTTCCGCTATGGCATAGATACGGTCATCACGTCCTTCCTCGATATACTTAAGAAGTTCATCCGTAGAAGTCTCATCGAATGCGGGACTGTACAGATGATACACACCGGTCTCCAGTGACCTGATACCTTTGAGCAGACTTTCCTCCATGGTCCGTCCGACGCTCATGACTTCACCTGTGGCCTTCATCTGCGTTCCGAGAGCGTTGCTCGCATCCGTGAATTTGTCAAAAGGAAATCTCGGCAGTTTGGATACAACATAATCGAGTGAAGGTTCAAAAGATGCAGGCGTATTTGCCAGCATGATCTCCTCCAGGCGGAACCCCACGGCGATCTTGGCCGAAACTCTCGCGATCGGATAGCCCGATGCTTTGGATGCGAGAGCCGATGAACGCGACACTCTGGGATTAACTTCGATCAGATAGTAATCAAAAGACTTCGGATCAAGTGCAAACTGAACATTACATCCGCCTTCGATCTTAAGTGCGCGTATGATCTTAAGCGCGGAATCACGGAGCATGTGATACTCCCTGTTGGTCAGAGTCTGAGAAGGACACACGACGATCGAGTCACCCGTATGTATTCCCACCGGATCGATATTCTCCATGTTACATACCGTGATCGCGGTATCATTGGCATCACGTATGACTTCATACTCTATCTCTTTATATCCGCGTACGGACTTCTCGATCAGGACCTGACTGACGGGTGACAGGTCCAGGCCGTTACGGAGCAGTTCCCTGAGCTCTGCCTCATTATCCGCAAATCCTCCTCCCGTTCCTCCAAGTGTAAATGCCGGTCTGATCACGACCGGATATCCGATCTGCTCAGCCGCATCCAGCCCTTCGGCGATGGTCTCCACCGTTACGGACGGGAGCACGGGTTCACCCAGAGATATACACAGTTCCTTGAAGAGTTCCCTGTCTTCGGCCCTGTCTATGCTTTCAAAATCCGTACCCAGAAGTTCGGTGCGGCATTCTTCCAGAACACCTTTCGATGCGAGCTTCATGGCAAGATTCAGTCCGGTCTGCCCGCCTATACCCGGAAGTATGGCATCAGGTCTCTCCGTCCTTACGATACGCGCAAGATACTCCAGTGTCAGCGGCTCCATATATACCTTATCCGCCACCGCAGGATCGGTCATGATCGTAGCGGGATTTGAGTTACAGAGTATTACCTCGTACCCCTCTTCTTTTAATGCAAGGCAGGCCTGTGTGCCGGCATAGTCAAACTCGGCTGCCTGACCGATGACGATGGGGCCTGAACCGATCACCATTATCTTCTTCAGATCATCTCTTCTCGGCATCTCTCAGTCCTCCTTCATCATCCGTATAAATCTGTCAAACAGGTGGATACTGTCATTCGGTCCCGGAGCACTCTCCGGATGATACTGTATGCCGAAAGAAGGATCCGACTTATGTGCTATCCCTTCTACCGTATCATCAAGCAGATTTATATGTGTGACTGTCAGACCGGTTCCGTCAAGGCTTTTTCTGTCAACGGCATAGGAATGGTTTTGTGATGTTATGTCAACCTTTTCGGACTCAAGATCCTTAACCGGATGATTACCGCCTCTGTGTCCGAATTTCAGTTTATATGTAGTTGCCCCATATGACAGGGACAGTATCTGATGTCCGAGACATATGCCGAATATCGGAAACTTCCCGTGCAATGCTTTGACCGTCTGTATCGTGGCCTCCACATCGGTCGGATCTCCGGGACCGTTTGATATAAAAACTCCGTCGGGTTTCAGCTCTTCTATCTTATCCGCACCCGTGTCGTATGGTACAAGTGTCACCCTGCATCCCAGAGAATTAAGACTGCGTATGATATTTGACTTGATCCCGCAGTCTATCGCCACTACATGGTAGAGTTCACCGGACTCTGCCGCTGACCCGGCTCACCTGATCTGTGGCGTAGGTCCACTCATGCAGTTCATCCGAACACTTCTCATCGTCGTCGGATTCATCCGTGATCATGACCTTACAGCTTCCGTAGTCCCTGATCCTTCGGGTGATCTCCCTGGTATCGACACCGTATACACCGGCGATACCGTGCATGGCCATGTATTCGGACAGTGTCTTTTCACATCTGAAATTTGAAGGCTCCATCGTGTAGTCTCTGACTATGATCGCACCCGGTCCATATCCCGATGATTCAAAATCATCCGGATTGATACCGTAATTACCTATCACGGGATATGTCATAACGATAGCCGGATCGGTATATGACGGATCGGATATGATCTCCTGATACCCGACCATGGACGTGTTGAACACCAGCTCCAGTTTTCTCTTTTCCATGCTCCCGAATCCGTATCCGTAATACACTGATCCGTCTTCCAGGATTATCTTGCGTGAAGGATTGCTCTTGCCTGATCCCACGGGTTCACTCATATTTTTCTCCTTCCCGGTCATTATCCTTTTCGTCACTGCTCAACACATGCGTCGGATAATGTCCGTCAAAACATGCCCTGCACAGCCCCAGATCCCCGGTCATCGAACTTAAGTCCTCAAGCCTCATATATGCCAGAGAGTCTGCACCTATCTGCTGCCGGATCTCTTCAACCGAATGATGGTTGGCGATCAGCTGTGAATTATCAGGTACATCCGTACCATAATAACACGGATACAGAAAAGGCGGC